>JABMPH010000369.1 GCA_013203805.1 Bacteroidota bacterium
ATTGTAGGCAACGTGTTGCAAGTATGGCACGTAGCCGTTCCTAACTCTGATTTATATTAATTTGTACTACTTTCAATTTTACAATTCTTTGTCTTAATGACCGCTACGCGGCTATGTGATATTACTTGCTGTTGGGGCCAGTTATTAATATATCTTTTTTATTTTTTAAAGTGATTTATAGTTCAAATTATATTTTCTGCAAAATTCTTTAGCTTCTTGATTTCCACAAAGAGCTGATAGCTTCATGTAATAGTCTGATTTTACCTGATTATTTAATTTTGAATAGTAAACTGAAATATTCCAATAGTCTTCACTTAAGACTGAATTGTTCACTTTACCACTATATATGTCTTTTTTTCGTATTGATTCAGAATTTATAAAATATTCTGCACCCTTCTCTAAATATTCAATGACTTTAGAGTAATCTCCTTTTTTTTCACAAACCCAGCCTAAATCTCTATTACAAAAAGATCTTGCTTCATCATTTGGTGCATAATACAGTGCTTTCTCAAAGTTCAAAGATGCTTTCTCTAGATCATCTAATTCAAAATAGGATTTACCAAGATTATGATGAATCCAATAAAGGAATTCCTTATCATCTGTACAATCTTTTGCTACTTCGAGGTATTTCGTTGCTAGTATGAAGTTGTCAATGTTTCGATATGAATTTCCCAAAGAATAAATACTAAAACAATCTAATGCTTCAGGACAATAATCATATGCCAATTTATAGGATTCACTTGACAAATGATAAAGGTTTTCATAGTAGTAGACTTTGGCTTGTTCGACATTTTTTTTAGCTTCAGTGCATGAATTATTATTTGAAGTTGAATTCATAATTATTAGTTCATCACCATCCAATTGAATTTTACCCAGTTCTTGAATCGCAGATTGACCTAATAAAAGTGGTGCAGTTAACTCATGGATTATTACGGCTTCAATATTATATAGTTTTATACCTCCAACTTCAAGTTCTTTCAAAATGACAGTGGTATTCTCAACAATTTCACCATTTGCTATTTGAGAATAGGATGATCCCTTTAAATCAGTTTCGTTTAAATATCCATTCTTTAGCATAAACAATGCCTCTGATAAGGATAAAGCGACATTACTTGCTCCTGTATCAAAAATGAAATGAAGTTTGAGCCCATTTACGACACATGGTTGTAAACACCCTTTAAAAGGTTTACATTTGGTCAAAAATTATGGATTTAACCAAAATTGAACTAATTATCGGTGGTTATTAGACGGACTGCCGTTAGGCGTAAAACCCAGAGATCACATAAAATAAATTATAAATATGAAAAAGCTGATTGTAACTATAGTTTTATCTGGACTTATAAGTTCGAGTTTACTTGGACAATTCTTTATTATTCCTATAATCTTGCCATATGGAAACTATGCTCCTATTTATCAATGTCCAACTTCGAGTTCTTTAGCAAAGGAATATATTCAAAAAGGAATAGAAAAACACGAGACAAATATTGAGGCATCAATTGTATATTTTAAAGCAGCAATAGCAGAAGACAGTCTTTTTTGTGATGCTTATTATAATTTAATTATTTGTTTAAATAATTCTCAGAACTATGATAGTGCATTAAAATATGTTGATCTAGCAATCAAAATTAATCCTTCCAAATATTGGGTTCGTAAAACTAAAGGACTTCTTTTTATGATCAAAAATGATTATGAATCATCATCAAAATATTTTGCTAAACAAATTGAAATTCAACCTGAGGACCCTTTATGGTTTTATTATCATGCTATTTCATTAATCGAATTAGAAAAGTTTGACAGTGCAAGAAAATCAGCCATCAGTATGGAATACTTATTGACGAAAGCTGACAATATTTATGCCCATTCCCTAGGTTTATATTTACAAGCTAGAATCAAATATAAACAACAAGATTTTAACAAAGCATTAATAGTATTTAACCAAATTTATGATGACTATAAGAATGAAGCATTGTATAATTATTACTACGGAGTTTGCAATCTCAAACAAGACATTCCAAATGAGAAAAAAGCAAGAAAGCACATTAAGAAAGCTTTAAGAAAAGGATATACAAAATTTGATCCTGAAATAATTAAAAACCTTAAGATATAAGGTTCTACGCCTAACAATAGCGCATACGCCATAGCCGCGGCAATGGCTTCGTAGAAAAATTATCAGTAAATTTGAAGTTAAATTACAAACTCAAAAA
>JABMPH010000370.1 GCA_013203805.1 Bacteroidota bacterium
ACCTAATAGATTAATGAAAAAGCTATTTATTTTTAACCTTGTACTTATTTTAAGTATGTTATCCTACGCACAGGATACATCTGTTGAGGTTGTTGAGCATTCGGCTGAAAACAGTAAGTGTTTTTTCTGCCATGGAAGCCCAACATACTCATACTATAATGATGTTATAGAGCGCACAGAAACCAAAAGAATGAACCCGTATTTTCTGATCGATTCAGTTTTATACTATGACCAGAACCACAAATCATTCGATTGTATCGATTGTCATGCATATGAATTTAAAGAATTTCCCCATGGAAATACATTAAGGATGGAGCCAATGCCTCAATGCCTTGATTGTCACGAGGGAGACGATGCAACCGCCAGTTATCATTTTGAAAAAATTAATGAAGAGTTTCTTGAGAGTGTACACTCAGCAAAACACAGTGAAGAGTTTACTTGTTGGATGTGCCACAATCCTCATTCATACAAAATTAATGCTAGTAATAACACAAATATTAAGGAAACAATAATTTACGATAATAACATCTGTTTAAGTTGTCATGCTGATATTAATAAATATCAGCTCATTTCATCTAACACAAACCCAAATGTTATTAATAAACACGATTGGTTACCAAATCAACTCGAGCATTTTGCACATGTAAGATGCATTGAATGCCACGCGCATACATCAAATAATGTAATGGTTGCACACCAAATACAAACCAAAGATATGGCAGTTAAAAAATGTGTTAAATGCCATTCGAGTAACTCAATGCTGATGTCTTCACTTTATAAGTTCCAGGCACAGGAAAACAGAAAGAAATACGGATTCTTTAATTCCGCAATATTGAGCGAATCATATATGATTGGTGCCAATAGAAACCTATACTTAAATATACTAAGTGCAGTAATATTTGGTGGAATACTATTAATTATCCTTATTCACGCAATATTAAGAATCATATTGAAATGAGAAAACCAATGTATTTATACCCCCTGTGGGTCAGGCTATGGCATCTTGCAAACGCACTAATGTTTCTTTCTTTAATCATAACCGGTTTAAGCTTGCAATACTCAAGTGTTGAGTACACTATTATTCCATTTAATTACGCTGTATCAATTCATAATATCACTGGAATTATAATTTGTGTTGGTTATGTATTTTATTTGTTTGCTAACAGATTTACATCCAATGGGCAGTATTATCAGTTTCCTTTAAAAGGAATGATGGGGCGAATCATGAAACAATTCAGATACTATTCATACGGTATATTTAAACATGAAGATGCTCCTTTCCCTGTTTCGGTTGGTAGAAAATTTAATCCATTACAAAAGATAAGTTATGTTTTTGTTATGTACATATTTATGCCTATTGTAATAATTACGGGTTTAGCTTTGCTATTTCCAGATATGCTTCCGGACAAAATACTTGGAATTGGAGGAATACACATTACCGATCTTCTTCATATTCTTATGGGATTCATATTGTCAATCTTTATGATAGTACATATATATTTCTGCACAATTGGAAAAACTCCATTGGCAAACTTTAAAAGCATGATAAACGGGTGGCATTAAAAATAGACTTTAAGTAATTTGTGATAGAACAGTAAACTAAATAAAAGATAAAGATGAAATGGGTTAGGATGTTGTCAGGGAGATTGTTTGCAATTTATACAATCTCATTTCTATTATCTATTGGTGTGGCAAAAGCACAGTTGGACGAGGATTGCATGATGTGTCATGAAGATCCCGAGTTAATTGTTAAACGAGATGGGAAAAATGTTTCAATGTTTGTACCATTAAAAATAATAGGCAACTCAGTGCACAAAGATGTGAAATGCATTGAATGTCATGATGATGTAAATATTGACGAACTACTTCATGCTGATCAGCTTGCTAAATTGAAACCAGTTAATTGCGGTAATTGCCATAAGGATTCCGACATGCAATTCAATCAAGGAATTCATGGTCAGGCATTGAGCCTTAACGAACCATACGCCCCTGATTGTAAAGAATGTCATGGGACTCACGATGTCTTATCAAAATGGAACTCAAATTCGAAGACATACAAGATGAACATCCCTGTACTTTGTGGTAATTGTCACAAAGAAGGTGCGCCTGTTGCCAGAATATATGATATAGACGAACACAATATTGTTGAGAATTATAGCCAGGGGATTCACGGTAGAGGACTTTATCAAAGTGGGTTGCTAGTTACCGCAACTTGTAATGATTGCCACAATAGTCATTTAATATTACCTCATGAAAGTCCAAATTCATCAGTTAATCCCAAAAGAATTGCTCGTACATGTATGAAGTGCCATGTTAGGATTGAGCAAACTCATAGAAAGGTAATTAAGAGTGAATTATGGGAAAAATCACCTGGAGCCGTTCCATCCTGTTCCGATTGTCATCCACCTCACAAAGTTGAATATCAAAATATTGAAGATGTTATTCCAAACCAATCTTGTTTAGAATGTCACAATAAAGATCCCGAAAAGGGAGAATATCTTATATCAAAGAAAGGAGATACGCTTAAATTTAATCTCGATCATTCGGCAAATTCAATCCATTCAAGTATCCAATGTGCTAAATGCCATACTGATGTAAATCATAAATTGGATAGGCCTTGTGAAAACATAAAAAATGTTGATTGTTCAAATTGTCACATTGAAGTTTCAAACGAATACTTCACAAGCGGACATGGACAGGCATTTCTTAATAAAAGTGATAATGCCCCATATTGTACCGATTGCCATGGCACACACGAAACAAAATCCAGGTTTGATGACACATCACCAACTTATCGGGGTGGTATTCCAACATTGTGCGGTAGCTGCCATAAAGAGGACGGAGATGCAAATAAGATGGTTGAATTAAAAGAAGTTGATGCTTTCGCTGATTACTCAACCAGCATACATGGTAAAGGACTAACCAACAAAGGCTTACTGGTTAGTGCAGTTTGTACAGATTGCCATACAACTCACCACGAACTAAAAGAGAGCGATACACTTTCATCAATAAACCCACGAAATGTACCGGGCACATGCGCAAAATGTCATAAAAGTATTTATGATGATTATATTGAAAGTGACCATTCTATAAGAAGCAACAAAGACAATAAAACTTACCCTACCTGTTCCACATGTCACTCAGCTCATATAATTAGCGACATTGATGGAGATAAATTCATGAAGGAAATTACCCATCAGTGTGGATTGTGTCATGAAAAACTTTCTGAAACTTATAAAGAAACATATCATGGTAAGGCATATATGCTTGGTGATATGGAAGCTGCAAGATGTTCAGATTGTCATGGAGCCCATAAGATACTTAATGTAACTAACCCAAATTCAATGGTTGGGTATAAAAATATTGTTAATACATGTAAACAATGCCACGAAAATGCAAATCTTGAATTCACCGGATACTTAACACATGCTACACATAACGATAATCCGATATTATTTTGGTCATTCTGGGGTATGACAACTTTGTTACTTGTAGTTTTTGGTTTCTTTGGCCTTCATACTCTAATTTGGCTTCCAAAATCACTTAAACAGAGGAAAATAAACAAACACCATACACCTGTTGGCAAAGTTAAATATTACAGAAGATTTAACAAGCGTCAAAGATTTACTCACATAATGGTTATTTTGAGTTTCTTATTACTTGCGTTAACCGGAATGACACTTAAGTTTGCACATATGGAGTGGGCATCCTGGATTGCACATATGTTAGGAGGTGTTAAAGCAGCTGGATCTATTCATAGGTTTGCTGCTATTATAACTTTCATATACTTTGCTTTCCATCTTTCAACATTATTCCAATTAAGAGCTAAGGAAAAATTAAGTGTGAAGGAATTTCTTTTTGGAAAGAACTCGCTTATGTTTAGTAAACAAGATATAAAGGATCTTGGAGCTTCAATAAAATGGTTCTTTGGAAAAGGCCCGCGTCCTGAATATGGCAGATGGACATATTGGGAAAAATTTGATTATATGGCTGTTTTCTGGGGAGTAGCAGTAATTGGATTATCAGGCTTGATACTTTGGTTCCCTGAATTTTTCACACTCTTTATTCCAGGTTGGGCAATAAACGTTGCACAAATAATCCATAGTGATGAGGCGTTGTTGGCCACTGGTTTCATATTTACAATTCACTTTTTTAATACTCATTTGCGTCCTGAATCATTCCCAATGGATACTGTTATTTTTACCGGTCACGTTCCTTTAGAAGAATATATGAAAGACAGACCTCGTGAATATAAAGAATTAATCGAATCAGGAAGACTTGATAGCGTTGTTGTGGAAAAAGAAATATCGAGAGGCTGGATAAAATTTGTTAAGGCAATGGGGTATCTATTTTTGTCGCTTGGCATAGTTATGGTAATACTTATAATATATTCGCTAATAGCGGGAGTTTATTGACAATCATATTTGGTTAAAAATGAAAAATAATAATTACATTTGAAATTAAATACGAAATTTTAAATAATATAATTACTAACATAAAACATTAATATCATGTACATTAAAAGTATTTTATTCGCAAGTTTCCTGCTTTTTTTAGGCGGAAATTATCTAACAGCTCAAGATTATGAATATATCGGAGCTGCAAAATGTAAAATGTGTCATAATAAACCTGCAACAGGTGCACAGTACAAACAATGGGCAGAAAGCAAGCATGCACATGCAATGGAATCACTTAAAGGTGATGAAGCAAATGACCCAAAATGTTTGAAGTGTCACTCAACCGCGGGTGCCGTTAATGAAGATTTAATTGCTACCCTTACAGTAAAAGAAGGTGTTTCGTGCGAAACATGTCATGGACCAGGAAGTGGTTACAAAGCCAAATCTGTTATGGAAAGTAGGGAAAAATCACTTGAAAAAGGATTAATTATACCTACAGAAGCCCTATGTTTGGAATGCCACAATGATAATAGCCCTCATTTTAAAGGGTTTAACTATGATGAATATCTGGAAAAAATAGCTCATCCTATTCCAGCAGCAGAGTAATATTAATTTTAAACAAATGAAACTCCCTTTTTTGCAATATAAAAAGGGAGTTTTTTTTAGCAAACGAAAACCCTTCATTTATTTATACGCCACTCCCATACAATATATAGGTATCCATTTCACTGTACTTCATATAATAAAACAACGAAGATCATTGATATATATATATATGATTTACTTGAATACGTAGCAGCAGTGTGTCTAATAACAAGTTCTACGTTTTCGGATAGGCATATCCAATCTAAAATATAATTAATTTTTCCCGCAATCGTCGGATTCCGCTAACAGCCTCGATTGTATATATACCACTCGTCAGCATGGAAATGTCAATGCGCTCTTCAGGATGATTAGCAAAATATATCTTTTTGCCCAGAGTATTGTAAATAATCACTTCATCGATGGTCATTTTGTCCATTGATGAAATAGTAATTTTAGTGGTTGCCGGATTGGGGTATACCGAAATATTGGGTTCGTTCAAAGCCATTGGTATCGAATTCGCACATTCTGCCATTACTTCTGAATTTGTATTACAACCTGGATGGTTATTTACAATTTCTATGGTACCAACAGGATTTTCCAGAAAATCACAAACACTTTGAACATCACAAACAGATAATAGCGGGTTATTATTTATGTATATATTATTTACAGAATCAGCAATTAACTGTCCCAACCCTGACAAATTATCCAATGCGTTATTATTTTGAATATAAATATCTCCTGCCACAGAATACAAATTTGTGAGCGCCATCAAACTGTTGAGAGACGGGTTACCTCCATTTTGATTGTCACCGATTACTAAATCCCCATGTATGAATCGGAGGTTTTCCAATCCACCAAGTGTTAACAGCTCATCATTCGCTAATATAATAAGGTCGTTTCCAAGAGAGGTCAGTCCGCTCAATGCTGACAAATCATAGATATCTGGACCACTAATTGTAGTATTTCCTTTTATCCTGTTACATGTTGGATAGAGGTCTTGAAACTGATTTATCTCATCTTGATTGGAAAAGATAATACCTTCTGGCAAACATTCAAAACTCATTCCACCACATGCTGACAGTACAGTCGCTATACTATTACATGGCATGGAATTATATTCTATAACAATATCGGCTTCAGGCTTGATTAAGTATTCGCAAACACTTTGAACTTCACAATAAGACAGTAGTGGATTGTCATTTATTCTTAATCGTTCAATTGATGATGCTGGAAGATTATCCAATCCTTCCAGGCTATTTATTATGGGATTGTAATTCACAAGCAAATGCCCACCAATGGATGTAACGTTCTTCAATCCTCTAATATTCTGAAGGACCTTATTCTTAAATATCTGTATCCCTCCACCCACTGAAACAAGGTTTTCTAATCCTGTCAAACTACTCAGATGTTCTGTGCTCAATATTCCCAAATTCTCACCCACTGAAACAAGGCTACTCAGACCCGACAAATCAGTAATTCCACCAGCTGTATAAATCCCAAGGCCACCTTCGATTGTGGTAATATTGTTCAACCCCGTCAAGCTATCAATGGAAACATTACCATAGATATCAAAACTTCCTTTAATGGTTGTTAACGGACTTAATCCCAAAAGATTTTTAATTCCGACCCCCTCAATAATTACATCCCCCCCAATTTCACTACAATTTGGATGATTGATATGAAAATCATCAATGAGCTCCTGTGTGTTAAACCGAAAGCCATCCTCTAAACATTGATCATCCAACCCGCTACAGGCAAGCTCCACCTCTAACTGACTATTACAGCCACTTGCATTGTACTGAATAGTGGCATTGTTATCTTCTAAAAAATCACATACACTTTTAACAGCACATTCCGATAAGGCATCATTGTGCCAAATCCTCAGGTGATTAAGTGATGCTCCATTGATATGCGCTATTCCTGATATATCAGTTAATGAATCATTATATTCAATGTATAAGTTCGCATTGTTTAGGTGTAAATTATCTAGTCCATTGAGGTCTTTTAAGGAGGCATTGTGCTTAATCTCAGCAAAAGATACAACACGGGATAGGTTTTCAAGGCCATGTAATGTTTTTAAGGAACTATTCCCTCCTATCGTCAGAACGTCAACAAAATATATTTTATCCATTCCACTCAGATCGACCAAGGAAATATTACCATCACCGTCTTGAGGGGATCCTATTATTAGGTAACCATCAAGAGAGACAATATTTCCCAATCCCGACAAATTCAACAAAGAAGCATTTCCTTTTATATATAGATTGTATCCAATATAATTTACACTATCTAAACCTGTTAGTGTTGTAAGAGAAAAGTTGTCTTCAATACTTAGACTACCACCAATATGGGTAAGTTTCCCCAATGCAGCTAGGCTCAATAACGAATCGTTGCCTTCAATAGTCAATGTTCCTTCAATGGTAGAAAGGTTGTCCAAGCCTGATAAACTTTGTAAGCTATTATTTCCATTTATCGAGAAAAACATATAATTTCCTGCGGTGATGTTTTCCAGACCAAAGAGATGCTTTAAACCATTATTATTGACAATGACTATATCGCTATCAACATAGCTTACATTATCTAATCCTGATAAATCCTGAAGCGATGCATTATCTTGTATATCAAGCCTTCCCGGAATAGAAGTAATACCAATAAAACCTGATAATGAGCTCAAAGAAGGGTTTTGATAAACCCAAATACCTGCCCCGATTGTTGTAACATTTTCAAGACTGGATATTTCAGATAAGGCCGCATTCTGCTTAATACATATACCTTCACCAATATTCTGAAGATTATGTAACCCATACAAATTTGTAAGAGAAGCATTGTCCTCAACCCAAAGGTATCCATTAATTGAAGTCACTTCTTTCAAGCTGGAAACATCTGTAAGGAGGTCATTTCCTCCAGAAAAATTATCACCTATGTACAAACTTCCATGCACTACTGTTATCTTACTTAATCCCTGCTCGAAACTACTTAATACAGGATTAGAGGTTATTTTTATACTGCCCCCTACAAAACTTATGTTATCCAGCCCTGATAGTGAACTCAGGGCGTTGCAACCACGAATTTCAAGATCCCCCCCAATATATGTTAGCTGGATTAGTGCATCAATATTTAGCATTTGCAAACTCCCAGCTATATCAATATCTCCCCCAATGGAGGTTAATTGTTCAAGTCCTCTTAAACTGGGCAGTGAATTTTGGTTCCAAATTTTCAAATCTCCTCCGATAGTGGTTATGACGTTCAACCCATCCAAATTATCGAAATCACTATTCATCCCATTGATCATCACATTTCCTTCAATTTCCGTACAGTTGGGATAATTGTACTGAAATAGATCTATTTCCGCTTGACTCCAAAAACTAATACCTTCTGGCAAACATGATTGAGAAAAGGCAGCAAGCTGTATCATCAATAAAAATAGCAGGCCAATAATAGGTTTTATCATGTCTTTCCAATTTTGTGATTCATTTTAAAGTTTAATTGGTATTACAATCGATCTTTTTCTACCTTACTTTTTTGACCTTTTTGAATAATAAATAGAAAAGCCTATCGAAATAATAGCAAGGAACATTAGTGCTAAAATACGAAATACTAATTCTATTCTTGCCAAATCAATTATAAATAAATAAAATGCCGCTGCCAACATGGTACCAAGTGCTAAATACCTGTATTTTACATTTTTTAAAATTAAACTCATAACAAAATATATAACTGCTGCTGCAGTCCATGATAATGTAATATATCTTGCCGGAAATAAATTATAAAGAGTAATAAGAACCATTACAAACCCGGTAAGTAAATATATATTCCTTAGCATATCAGTTTTAATGGTTAATCTATCCTTTTTCCAATTCAGTATTCGCGCTGTTATTAAAGCTACAATAGAAAAAGAAATATTTACACCATCAATCATCAACGACATCCGCAAGTACAATAATAACAGAACCAAAAATAGAATTGTATTCATAATTATGATGAATTTACTTCTAAACCATATTGCCATGATTACAACAAGCAAACTCTGAATCGCCAATACAAAATATGCAAGTGGAAAATCATATAAACCATATACTGCGATACTTAATGTAACAAATCCATATAAAGCAAATAAGGCTGCTGTTATTTTCCATTCCGAGCGTACCTGTAGCAATACTGAAAAAAGCAAGCAAAAAACACTAACCGACCCTAGTAATATTACATAATCTTCCTTAAAAAATGAGAGTACATATAACAATAACAAAGTTGAAAACCCTATTCCATTTAATATAATTGATCCGACAATTCCACTTGTAGAATATAATTCAGTTTTATTAACCAAGGCAGATAGCGAATAGATCGCTCCAATTATAAATAGATATAAATAACCAAAATTATGATAGGATACTGCTTTAAGTTCATTACCCATCATGGGATTATTAATAAACCAAATAATGTTTATCACGTAAACCAGAATAAGAGAAAAATAAATCAATCTTATCCAACCAAAACGATATAAAAATATTATTGACATCAGTGCTAGTAAGGCACTAACACTTAACATAAAATGAGTGGTATTGCTTATTATAGCAATAATGCTTAAAAACAGAAAAGCTATGCCAGCTAGTAAGATAGATTTCTTTTGTACAGAAATAAAAAATTGAAAAACAGATACTAGTGATAAGGCAACAATCCCAATTATTTTGCTTTCAATAATAGGATCATCCGTAAAAAAATGCAATCGCAGGGTTACGTAAAAAAGAAGTAAATAGGCATTTAGGTTAAATATTGATGCCATTTTAGGGAAAGTGTGCTTAATGTAATGAGCCAATCCAAAAATCGCAGCAACTGAAATATACCCAAATATTGATGACACCCAATTGTTACCTGTGTCTTCAATGTATTGAACTAAAAACGTTATACCGAAAAATAGCACTAAGTTTCCAAGCCATGCTAAACCTGATTCACCGATTCTGGATTCAAGCAATGACTCACCTGACACATTATTCAAATGCTCATCAGATATAGATTTTTCAATCGAAGTAAGTGGAAATGATTCAATATGATTATATTTCTCAATGCGCGAAACTCTTGCTTCCAGAGCCTCCAGTCGTTTAATTAGTTCTCTTTCCCCATTATCACTATGCTTTGAATCCATAACTGTAGTTGTAAATTATTAATAATTATAGATATAGAACAACACTAGAGATCAGATATAACATAGAAAGTGCACCGATCTGCTAATCTTGTATTTTTTTCCAAGGTGGTAAAAGCCATAACAAAAAGGCCAATATTGAAAACGGTATAATAACCCATACTGTTGCCATCAACAGGCCCTCCGAACCTATCATAATTGTTTTATAGCTGGTAAAACCATAAAAGCTTTTCGAAAATAATTGTCCTCCGATTACTACGTTCCAGCGCATAAAAAATATTCCAACCAACACCAAAATACTAAGTACAAAATAAGTTACCTGCCTAATTTTTTCACTTGGTTTATAAAGCTGAAATGTTCCCAACACCACCATTGGTATTAAAGTCCCCAATAATACCTGAATAATGAATAATGTTATATAGAGTTTACCTGAGACCAAAAGAGAAATAATTTCAAAGGATTCTTCCGCTTCATAAATACGATGAATTTGGTCAAGAGCCTCGAGAGTAAAATCGAGTATTAGTATATAGAATAGGAATTTCCCAATTGTGTCCAGAACATTAATATCTATTTCTTGACGCCTTACATATGTTACTACCATATATACAAATAACACAAGTGCAATTCCAGATACCATTGCGGAAAACAAAAATATAACCGGCATTAAAACCGATGACCACCATGGGTTAGCTTTAACCGATCCGAATATAAACCCCACATAACCATGTAATAAAAATGCTGAGGGAATACCTACGACGGTTATAAAATACCCTAGTTTTTTATCCCATTTTACAGTTTTAGGTGAAATGTCGTTAACGCCAAGTGTAAGTATTTTATATAGCCACTTTTTAAGACCCACTGCATCGCGTGCCCAAATAACCATATCGCGGCGGTAGTCGAACCATATTTCGAGCAATAGCACTACCATTAAATACCATAAATAAATAAACCCAAATATTGCCATTGCCGAAGTTGGATTCGGCGTTATCATAACTTCGTAAGATCGTTGTGGTTGACCTAAATGGCTCACCAGTGGCATTGTAGCAACCAATAGAAACGACAAAGCCGTTAATAAGGCAATTTCATACGTTGGTTTAAGTGCTTTTACATTAAAAACCCTTTCGAGGGATGCCAGTATAAATGCACCGGCAACAAGGCCGGTTAAATAAGGGTATTGAACTATTAGCAAACTCCACTGAAGATCAATTTCATTGGGATAAATATATCCCTCTACCTGTGAGAGCATCTCATAGAGATGTTGAAAATGTTGTTCCATCTATCTTACCTCCGCACTTAATGAATTATAAAACAATTTACTACCTGTATTTAGATGTGGCTTAAGTGTTAAACAGTTATGGGTTTTCAGGAATTGAACCAAAGGTCCTTCCTGGTCGTTTAAGTTGCCATACATCCTTGCCTGAGTTGGGCAAACTTCAATACAAGCCGGATCTATCCCCTTACTTATTCGATGATAACAAAATGTACACTTATCAGCTACATTTTTTTCGGGATTAATAAACCTGCATCCATAGGGACAAGCTTGTACACAATATCTGCATCCAATGCAATATGAATCATCAACCAGCACAACACCATCCGGACTATCATATGTTGCTCCTACCGGACAAACCTGAACACATGGCGATTTATAGCAATGATTACACATCTTAGGAACAAAAAATGATTTAAATATTTCATCTTCAGGAACCGTTTGAACAGCTCCGTCAATTCCACCATTTATCGACTCTACCTTTACTTCGCCATCATTCATAATAGTATATTGCTCAACCCATGTTCGAAAAAAGAATGGCTCACGAGGAACATCATTTTCATTTTTGCAAGCATTGGCACATCTACCACATCCTATGCATTTATCAATATCTATAATATAACCCCACCAAATTTTGGAAGAATCTTTAGGG
Organism: Bacteroidota bacterium; assembly: GCA_013203805.1. Classification (GTDB taxonomy): domain Bacteria; phylum Bacteroidota; class Bacteroidia; order Bacteroidales; family F082. Next base: position 12,045 of record JABMPH010000370.1, read on the forward strand.
TCTTCAGAAGCGATCAATATAGCATCAAACGGGACCAATAACGAAGAAGCTAATGCTACGCCACCAATAACGGTTGTGGATTTTAGAAAATCTCTTCTGGTTTGTTTTACTCTTTTAGTTCCCATGGCATATGTGGATTATGGCATTCAATACAAAGTTGTTCAATATTGTGATCACTTAAATCAACCTGAACTATCACATTAGATTTTCTGGTTGGACTTAATGCATGACAGAGACCGCAAAAGTTACGATCGGTGGGTTTAATAATACTTGTTGCTGTTTCTAGTTCAATATGAGCAAGTCCGGGGCCGTGGCATGTTTCACAAGCTATGGTAGCGTGAACATCGGAGGCAAGGTTTATCGCCTGATCCTCATGGCAATCATTACACATATCCTTGCCTGCATAATGTAATTCCTTGATTTTATTGTCTTCAACCGAATTAAATCGATAATGACCATGTTCCCCAAATGATTCAGGAATAAGAAGCTGTCGAACTATTAAAAATACGATAACAAATGCAGCGAAAAGTGGCAAGAGCCGTTTTAGTTGAGGAGGCATAGTTATGAACAATTAATGAATATCGGTAAATATACAGGGAACTTCATATGGTATTATACAGAGTTGTATGACATAATATAGGTTTTGAAATTTAGAACCACTCTAAACAAACTACTTTAACAACTGGTCACCAATTATTTAATTGTGCTTTTTGAATAAATTCTATCAAATTTTGAAAAACCACAATATTAAATAATACGTGTATTTGAGGTGATTTTTGTGCGAGATCTTTCTTTTCGGCTACAGCCTAAAAGTGCGAAATTTGGTTTGATATATAGGACTTTATCTATTAAGTAGTATAAAATCAACGCACAAAATAATTAAATTACCTGAATGTTTAAAACTTACCAGTTTTACTCATTAATAAATTGTTATTCATTGCAATATGTAGTATTTGTTATTATTTTTGTAGCAAAATATATACTTTAAATAAATTAAAAAGAGATTATTATGAAAAAACTATTACTCATTACATTATTGGCATTTTTTGCAGTCACTAATTATGCCCAAACCGATTTATTTTTCTCAGAATATATTGAGGGCAGTGGCAACAACAAAGGCGTGGAAATTTATAATCCTACAAATCAAACTATTGATCTAAATAATTATTGGGTAGCCAGGTATAGTAATGGCAGCTCGGTATTTACTGGAGGTGGTGTTACACATCTGGTTGGAACAATTGAGCCATATAAAACATTTGTACTTATTAACGGACAAACAACCAGCACATCATCATCTCCAGCTTGTAGCCCAATACTACAGGCCATGGCCAATCAGCTTGATGGGGATTACCCAGCACCAACCTATATGAATGGAAATGATGCTATTGCTCTATTAAAAACACCAAATGGTGAACCTATAGCTGAAGATTTATCAAATGTTACCCCTGTTGACCTCATTGGTGAGATTGGATTGGGTAATACCATTTCTGCCGAAAAGGGATGGTCATATGTACAGGATTCTACACTTACTTATAACAATGCTACCGGCACGCCTGTTACCGGAAAAGTAATAAATTATATAGTGCAGTCGAAAGCAACCGATGGTGTTACTTATGGGCCATACTGGATGGCATGGACTGTGGATCACGCACTAATCAGAAAACCTACAATAGTGACTGGTATAGTGGATAATCCTCATCCATTTATTGTGAAGATGGAATGGGACACAGTTCCTGGAGTAGTTGATAGCTCTGGGTACATAGTATATAAAGACATATGGGATAACCTTGGATCACATGGCTGTGTTGCTGATCCAAATTACACTTCTGTAGGTGAATTACCTGCAATGGGAAATTTAAAAACCTATCCTAACCCCGTATCTGAGCACTTTACTTTTGAATCGGATGCTCCTATTAAATCTATTCACCTATTCAATATTCTGGGCAACGAAATTCTTAATGAATTTTACGATTACCCAGTAAAAACAAAAGTAGTACGTATTGGTTCTATTGGTAGTGGGGTTTATCTTGTAAAAGTTATTTTTTCTGATAACAGTTCCATAACAGAAAAAATACTGATCAAATAGTATATATGCATACCCATTAACAATAGTAGGTGTGAGAAATGTAACCGGTTTTATTTCTCACACCTACTTTTTTCACTAAAATATTTCGACTTATGAAGCATAGATTTTTAATTGTATTTGTACTTTTTACCTTTTCTGTTTCAATTTTCGCACAAAAACAAACAGTTAGAGGATTGGTTAAAGATTCCTTTTTGGGCGAAACTATTGTTGGTGCTAATGTATTAATTAAAGGTACTTTAAAAGGAACTGTTACAGATATTGAAGGAAATTTTACATTACAATTAGAGAAAGGCAAATACACACTTGAAGTAACATACGTTGGCTTTAGTCCAAACTCAAAAGAAATCATCGTTGCCGATAAGGCTGTAAATATTGAGTTCAACATGAAAACAATTGTTTTAGATGAAATATCAATTGTGGGTGATGTTGCTCGTTCAAGGGAAACACCGGTAGCTTTTACAACCATACTACCCGAACAAATTGAGGAAAGATTATCTGGGCAAGATATACCAATGCTTTTAAACAAAACACCTGGTGTTTATGCAACTGAACAAGGAGGGGGTGATGGTGATGCACGAATTACAATCCGTGGATTTAGCCAGCGCAATGTTGCCGTTATGCTGGATGGGATTCCAGTAAATGATATGGAAAATGGTTGGGTATATTGGTCAAACTGGTTCGGGCTCGCTTCTGTAACAAGAAGTATACAGGTTCAACGCGGATTAGGGGCTTCAAAGCTTGCATTGCCTTCAGTGGGAGGTACAATAAATATCCTTACAAAGGGAATCGAAAACAAACGCTCATTAAGCATTGAACAGGCCGTTGATGGAAATGGTAAATTCACAACAAATTTAGGATATACTTCAGGCATGCTAAAAAATGGATGGGGATTTACACTTGCAGGAGCCTATAAAGCAGGATATGGCTGGGTAGATAAAACAAATGTACAAGCCGGTTTTTTCTTTGCTAAAATAGATAAACGTTGGGGGAAACACATAACAAGTCTTACAGGTTTTGGCGCACCTCAAACCCATAAACAACGAAGCTATAAAAGATCAATAGCTGCCTATGATACTGAATATGCTGAAGAACATGGTGTATTATCTGAAGATTTTCCAGAGATTCAAAATCAAGGAATTGGCTATAACCAACATTGGGGATATTTGTATCGTAATGCGGATGAGTGGAATAGCGATTATTCTGCGCGAATTCACAACCCTAATGTTTCGGGGGAGGTACTAAACGAAAAAGTAAATACATACTTCAAGCCACAATTTAGTATTCGCGATTCGTGGAATGTTAATAGTAGATTTGTGATATCCAATACTATTTACCTCTCATTGGGAACCGGAGGTGGCCAAGGCACTAGAAAAAGTCTTAAACCTGATGACCTAATAACTGCTGCCAACGTTGAAAATAATCCTAGTAAATTCATAAAGGAAGAAATTGGACAAATTAATTGGCAAAGTATATATAATCAGAATTCAGGACCTACAAATACCGGATTCCAACTGAGACCTCCAATTGACTCAACTTATAATGATAATCTTTACTATTCTAATAATTACTTGGTACAAAGTAATAATAACCATCGTTGGTATGGTTTGCTTTCATCGTTCACTTACATAATAAATAATCAATTTGTATGGTCAGGTGGAGTTGATTTAAGAATGTATAAAGCTGAACATTTTATGGAAATTACTGATTTGCTGGGAGGTGACTACGCCATTGATACAGATGATAAACGTAATGATTATGATGCAAATCCACAACTAGCAGTGAAACATGTTGGCGACAAAGTTTATTATTATGATGATGGATTTGTTAATTGGGCAGGTTTGTTCACTCAAATTGAATATAAACTAGGGAAAGTAAGTGCATTTGTAAACCTTACAGGTTCGGTAAGTGGCTTTAAAAAGCATGATTATTTCAAAAACAACGAATCCGATTGGAAATACAAGCCTGGTTTCACATTTAAAACAGGAGCAAATTATAATTTAACCGAACACAGTAATGTATTTATAAATTTAGGATACCTTTCGAAAACTCGTGATTTTAGATACTATTTCCAGGGTTATACTGCAAATTTCTTATCCGATTCTATCACAAAAAACGAAGAAGTTCAAGCATTGGAATTTGGTTATTCATATACAAGTAGGTCATTCACTGCCAATGTAAATGCATACTATACTAAATGGAAAAACAAGCCAACAAGTCAGGTTAAGGGTCAGTATGAAGATGCTACAGGAACCGAAGGTTATACCTATGGCGATGTTCCGGGTATGGATGCATTACACATGGGTATTGAAGTTGACTTTGTTTACAAAATTTTGCGCAACCTTGAGTTTCAAGGATTGATTTCCGTTGGAGATTGGACATGGGATAAGAAGATTGAAAATCTTCAAATGTATTTTACCGATGATAATCAGCCGGCTAACAAAATTAGTTTTGATGCAACAGGCATACATGTAGGTGATGCGGCTCAAACCCAACTGGGGGCGAGTATAAAATATGAGCCTGTTAACAGGTTGTATATCGAAGTTGGTGGCACATATTTTAATAGATATTATGCTGATTTTAATCCGGAAGAATGCACTGATGAGTACGGAAATCCTGTTGACTCTTGGAGGATCCCTTCTTTTAGTATATTAGACTTTCATACTGGTTACAGGTTTAAATTGAATGCATTCGACAAACTTGGCTTTACTGTCAGACTTAATGTACTAAATGCACTAAATACGATTTATATCGCTGATGCAAAAAATAATGACACTTATATACAGAGGCCTTTCAATAGCTTTGATGCTCGATCGGCTGCTGTATTTATGGGAGCTCCACGTCAAATTACAGCTTCTTTAAAAATAACGATTTATTAAATATTATCAACTACAAAATAAAATGAAGAAATTAATTATTATCACATTGTTCATCACCGGAATTTCCGCACTCGGTTTTGCCCAGAATAGTATTCTTGAAGCTCGTGGAATGCCTGTTGGAACAGTAGTTACCGTAAAAGGTATTGCCACAAATGGTTCAGAAATGGGAATAATCAGATATATGCAGGATGCTACTGCAGGAATTGCTGCATATGGATCTGCAGTTGAAGATGTAAATCGAGGTGACTCAATTACGGTTACAGGAACTCTGAAAATTTATAATCAATTACTGGAACTGGATCCTATTACTAGTGTTGTAGTTAATTCTACAGGCAATCCATTACCTGATCCAATCATATTAACTCCCGATCAAATTTCTGAACAATATGAAGGCCTGTTAGTAAAAGTATATAATGTTATTTTTAATGATGCAGGACAAACCTTTACAGGAAATAAAAAATACACATTTACCGCTGATGGTGAAACAGGATATATGTATATAAAAAATGGACAGGATTTTGTTGGTACAATTATTCCAAGTGCTCCCATTGAATTAACAGCTTTATGCTCTCAATTTGATTATAGTAACCCCAATACTGGTTATCAATTATTACCACGCGATTTAAATGATATTTTAATACCTAGCTCAATCTATTTTATTGATGCTTTATCTAACTCAAATTTCACACATAACACATTAGATTTTTCATGGAACACAAACATTGAAGGTACAACTGAAATGTACTATGGATCAACGGAAGAATCGGTATCATCTAATTATGTTTCTTCTACAGGTGGTTCTACAAATCACACCATTAGTTTGTTAGATTTAAATCCCGGTGAAATCACTTGGGTTCAAGCATTTTCAATTAATGGATCTGATACTGCTAAATCAGCAATTGTTCCATTTGCAACAATATCAAATTCAACAGGTGATATGAAAGCATATTTCAATAGCCCAGTTGATATTTCTTATTCAACCGGAGTTGATGCAATATATCTTCCACAAACAATTGATGACACATTGATAAGCTATATTAATCGTGCAAAACACACCATCGATTTCACAATCTACAATTTTAATAATGCTGGAATTAGCAATATTAGCGATGCATTGATAGCAGCAGCTGATAGGGGTGTTAGAGTTCGTGTGATTGGATGTGGTACCACTGCAAACTTAGGAATTGACGAGCTCGCAGGCTCTGATGTTCATGTACTTATTGGTCCCAATGATTCTCAACGAACCGGCATAATGCATAACAAATTCATTGTTTTTGATGCATATTCTTTAAGCGTAAACGATCCTATGGTTTGGACTGGATCAACAAACTTTACTGACGGTCAGATAAACCTTGATGCAAATAACGTAATCATTATTCAAGATCAAAGTTTGGCACGTGCTTACCAAATTGAATTTGAGGAAATGTGGGGTTCTTATGGCAACGAACCAGATGTTGCCAATGCACGTTTTGGGTCAACAAAAAGGAATAATACTCCACACGAATTTATTATAGGTGGTAAGCGCGTTGAATGTTATTTTAGCCCTTCTGATGGCGTAAACAGCAAAATTGTTGATGTTATTAATACTTCGGATAACGATTTGAGTATTGCAACCATGCTTATCACACGAATTACAATGGCCGATGCAATAGTTGACCGTAAATCGGATGGTGTTGCAGTAAATGTTATAACTAATGCAGAAGGAAATAATAACTCAACTGTAAATGAAATGTTAGCAGCTTCATTAACAACCCATGTTACTTTTGATAATGTATCTTCAGGAATACTTCATCACAAATATATGATTGTTGATCAAGGTGCTCCTGCCTCTGACCCTATAATCTTTACTGGTTCTCACAATTGGAGTGCTGCTGCAGATAATGATAATGATGAGAATACTCTGATCATTCATGATGCTACCTTAGCCAACGTGTATTATCAGCAATTTGTATATCGTTTTGTTGAAAACCATGGAGTGTTGTTTGAACTTACTGAACCACCAACTGCTGTTAACGACAATACTGAAACAATGATTAACCAGTTAGTAACAGTTAATGTGTTAGATAATGATATGTTATTAGCTCCGGTTTCATTAAGTATTGAAACAGGCGCTACTCAAGGAAATTCTTATATCCCTTTTGCAAATCCCAATGTAATCAGTTATATGCCAGCTGAAGGATACTATGGAACGGATTCTATGGTATACAAAATTGCATACCAGGCAGAACCAACATTATTTGCAACAGCAAAAGTATATTTTACAGTTATAGATAATAGTGGTATTGAGGATGTAATCACATATGGAACTATAAATGTGTTCCCAAATCCGGCGGATGAACAAATCAATTTAACATTTAACTCTAATAAGAATACTAATATTGAAATTGTTATACGTGACGTATCTGGAAAACGAATAATTTCAAGAGGATGGGATACCACAATTGGTAATAATCATCTCAGATTTGATGTTAGTGGATTTGCCAAAGGTATTTATATTCTAAATATAATGACTAATAATGGAAATCTTAATTATAAAGTATTGATCAAATAAATTCAAAAAAGTCATAAGTAATATTAAAATCTATTTTCTTTATATTTAGACATAAAAAGTCCCTGACCCTTAACTTGTCATGGACTTTTTATTATAAGTTAGTCATTTTTCTTAAGTTCTGAAATCAACCTATACTCCCATGTAATCAGGTTATTTACATTTTCATGATGAAATAACAAAGCTTTATTATCATCGGCCCCAGCTTTAATTCCAGAAGCGATAAAGAAGATTCCATCGGGAGTTTCATATTCAAATTCATTTGTAATCATTCCAATATCACCACCAATACAAATAACCTCGATTCCTTTCTCGTGAACAGCAACTAATCTAGGATAAATGTCAGTGTAAAAATTATTTGGATTAATGCAATAAGAACAATCACTCAAAGTCACATTAGAAACAAAGGGAATTTTGGACTCAAGTAATGAGTCGCCATACATCCATATTAACTTATGATGTAAAACTATCAAATGTGTTGATTCCATTAATGTATCTATAACATTATCGAACAATTCCTTTTGATACCCAAGTATACTACTTAAACTATCCTGAGTATCTAATACTAAAAATGTTATGCCATTTAAATTATAGGTATAAAAGGTTGGTCGTTTAGTATACTCTTGTACTATATCAATATCTATATAATCATGATTACCAAGTGTCCATAAAGTATTTGGACTCCCAAAGTCAAGAATAGAATCTAGATGCATCATTGTCTCATCGTCGGATGTTGAATAAGTAAGATCACCTCCAAGCCACAACATATCATATTTACTATAGTCTATTAATTCGGCTATACTATCCATTTTAGGATTTGAGTCTGTTCTCGTATGCGATAGGTGTAAATAATACCAATCAGTTGGCAAAACAGGACCTGAATCATTGTTTTGATATGACGAAATAAAAAGAAAAAGAATTACAATTGAAGTTATACCAAGACCTCTAAATAATTGATTTTTTGCTTGATCGAAATTATAAATCATTATATTTTCAAATATATTTAACTACTATGAAAACTGACATAAATTATTTTTATTTTGTTTCAGGATAAAGAAATTGGTTTAATCTTATAATTGATTAACAAACTTAATAAATAATTACATATTCTATTATAGTTTAAATAATCATAGTAGAATTGGTAATCCGAATAATAGAGAATCATCGATCATTAATTAATCCTTCCAAGTTGATTTATTATGAAAATTATCCATCTAATATAGGTGGTTTTAATTTAATTTAGTTAACTACTCATCCACATATTTTGTTATTTTGATGTTAAAGCCCTTTACTTCAAGCAACTATTTTAGTATATTTGCAGTCTAAGACTTAAAAAACAAAAGCTATTATCATGAAGAACCTTACGAAACTATTATTAGGAATATTATTTGCAAGTGTAATTTGTACAGGATGCAAAGAAGCTGAAGAAATTTTATACGTTAATTTTCCTGCAGATTACCAAACTGAATTTGACATAACTGTAGCTCCATCAGGAGGTAAGGTTAGTATAGATGGCGTTTTCAATGTAAGCGAAACAATTGACCCAACCACTAATAATGACTACCAACAATACATTGATAACATCAAAGAAGTTGATATCATAGAAGTTAAAGGAGAGGTGCTTAGCATCAGTAAAAATATAATGCTTCAATCAACTGTAATTAACATTAGTAACGGGGACTTTGAAGCTAACTGGCAATTTGCAAACGAACCAATTACAGTAGGAACTGCTTTAATACTAGATAACAACAACGGACAATGGGATGCTGTTGGAAATATTATGCTTGGCAAAAAAGATTTTACCGTTACCATTGATGGAGAAACTGATCAAGACGATGTTGAATTTGTAGTATTATTTTCAATAAAATCATTTGTTACTGCAAGTCCTCTCAACTAATTGGTATAAGGCAAGAATTATTAAGCTGGTGTTTGTTTAATCTTACACCGGCTTTTTTTTTGCATAATGCTATATAAATATAATACATTGTATAGGTCTTCTTTTTTTTTAAATTTGTACTCTATTTTAAATTCAAAACATCATAGATAATGAATGACAGGTGGGGTTTATTTCAAAAATTTTTAATTACTCAGGAACAGCAAGTATCTTTAACAGATTTCCTTGTTAACTCATTAGTTATTATAGTACTTGCTATAATACTTGAGTATACTTATATTAAAGCTGCGCGTACTATTTCAAACAGAAGGCAATTTGCTGGAACTTTTTTGCTCATAGCATTCACAACAATGCTAATAATCTCAATTGTTAAAACATCTCTCGCCCTTTCACTTGGCCTTGTTGGTGCATTATCCATTGTTAGATTTAGAGCTGCCATTAAAGAGCCCGAAGAACTTGCATATATATTTTTCGCCATTTCACTTGGATTGGGTTTAGGGGCAAATCAAACAATGGTAGTAATTGAAGCTTTTGTAATAGCTTTGGCAATCCTTTGGACTAGATATTTTATTACCGGAAGAAGTACACGCCAGAACCTTTATTTAAATTTTTCAGCTAAATCAGGTGAGATTGATCTAAATCAAGTAACTGATATTGTTAAGCAGGTATTTGGCAAATATCATCTTAAGAGGTATGATGAAAATAAGCAGATAATTGAAGCCTCATTTATGGTTGACTCACCAAAAACGGAAAACCTACAATCCTTTACTGAAAATATCAACAAGCTTGGAAGCGATGCTCGAGTTTCTTTTATTGAGAGTAAGTCTTTTTAATATAAGCGAAAGTTAATACAACAAAAACTAATATGCACTTTCCTGCATTCAATTTTAACGATAGTCGTTTCGAAAGGAAGTTTGTAATACAAGACTTGCATTACCCCGAAATAGTACAAAAAGTTAGAAATAGTAGTGCATCATTTTCTGGCCTCCATCACCCAAGGTACATTAATAATATATATTTTGATACCAACGATTTAGATTTCTATACAGACAATGTTTCGGGGAAAGGTAGTCGCAAAAAAGCTAGAATTAGGTGGTATGATGAATTGATGGGTGATATTTCTAAACCAGTCCTTGAATTTAAAATACGTGAAGGGTTGGTTGGAAACAAACTCTCATTTCCATTGAAACCTTTTGTTCTTGATGATAATTTTACAGGCGACTATATTCAAGATATATTTAGATTATCAGTACTACCTGATTGGGTTAGATCGATTATGTTAATGCTAAAGCCAGCTCTGTTAAATAGATATCACCGACAATATTTTATAAGTTTTAATCATAAGTTCAGGCTTACAATTGATGATGAACTAACCTATTATGGAATTGGTAGTGGTCTTAATAGTTTTTTTGAAAAGCATACTAGTGATGATGTAATTGTAGAGCTTAAATATAGTCAGCATCATGATGGTAAAGAATCTGCCAACGTTACAAATAGTTTACCTTTTAGATTATCAAAAAGCTCAAAATATGTAAATGGATTTGAGTTTCTTCACCCTATGGTAACATAGTAGCCTCTTATTCATGGAAATAAATACGCTTTACCCGCCTGGATATTCTGCTTAGTATTTCATAAGGAATTGTATCTGCCGCAACAGCCAAATCTAATACTGAATGTTCTGAATTAAAGACTATTACATCATCATTCTCTTCAGCATCTATTCCTGTAAGATCGATCATACACATATCCATACATATATCACCAATAATTTTAGCTTGCTGACCATCAACAAACAAGGAGGCCATTCCATTACCCAACGACCGTAATAAGCCATCAGCATAACCTATCGATACAATGCCAATTTTTGTGTCGGCTGGGGCTACCCAACTCCTATTATAGCTAACGCTATCACCTTTTTTTACAATCTTTATCTGACTTAATACCGATCTAAGGCTTAACACCTTTTCTAACCCTTGCATATTTTCAGTAATCCCATATAAACCAATCCCAATCCTCACCATATCCATGTGGCTCTCAGGAAAACGAGCTATTGCAGCTGAATTGGCAATATGATATAATATTTCATGGTCGAAGCCCTTCCTAAATTGATCATTAATTTCATTAAATAAACTGATCTGTTGATGAGTAAAATCATCAAATTCAGGTCTATCACTGGCGACCAGATGAGAAAACACCGACTGAACGTATATTAACTGGTTGGCTTTTAACCTAAGTATTAATGTGGGAATATCTTCTAAAACAAAACCCAACCGATTCATTCCTGTGTCAATTTTTACATGAACTTTAACAGGTTTGTTTTGAGGAAGTGCCGTCTTTTTGATTGTGTTTTCAAGTAGTTCTAATGTCCTGAAGCTAAATATTTCAGGCTCCAACTGGTGCCGAATCATTGTATCAAAGGCTTGCTCTTCGGGACTCATAACCATTATTGGTAGATTGATACCAGCTTTTCTTAACTCAACTCCTTCGTCGGTATATGCAACAGCTAGGTAATCAACATTATGATACTTTAGTACATTTGCTATTTCAAAACTTCCGGTTCCGTATGAGAACGCCTTAACCATAGCCATTATCTTGGTTCCTGTTGATAATCGTAGTTTAAATTTATTTAGATTATCAACCAAAGCACTTAGGTTAATTTCGAGTACAGTTTCATGAGCTTTTTGCTGAAGGATACTACTTAGTCTCTCAAACTCAAACAACCTGGCACCCTTAAGTAATATTGTTTGATTTGCAAAATTGGCAAATGAGTAATTCTTAATAAAATCATCTGTGGTATTAAAGAAACTAGAATTGCTATCAAATTTATCAGACTGTTTACTTATTGAAGGGCCTATTCCAATAAACTTACTAACCTCCTTATTTTTAATTAACTCAGCAACATTGGTGTAAAGATCAATACTATTTTGACCACTTTGCATAATATCTGAAAGTATAACTACTTTTTCGCGGTGCTGGTTTTGCTGATTCATTAAGTCAAGTGCTATTGCAAAGGAATTAAAATCAGAATTATAGGCATCATTTATTATAGTACAATTATTTACCCCTTCCTTTAATTCAAGCCTCATGGCTATGGGAGATAATGCAAGCATTCGTGATTTTATAATATCATTATCATACCCAAGATGAAGCATTGTTGCCCAACAATGAATTGCATTTTCAATGGATGCTCCATCACTAAATGGTATTGTAATTCCTATTTCCTTATTTAAATATAGAGCATTGATTGTTGAACCTACTGCATTTAATATTACACTGTTAATCTTTAGGTTACTTGAAGCATGCTTTCCCCAACAAAATGTACTAATATTTTCAAGTATTCCCGACCTAATTACAGCTCCATGAACTTCCTTATGATCAATATTGTAAATAAGGGTCTTAACTTTTTTAAATAGGTGTAATTTTTCGCCTGTTTTCTGAGTACTATTTATAAAATTCTCATCGTGTGCCTGACCGATATTAGTAAAAATACCAATGTCAGGAATTATAATGGATTGAAGCTTTTGCATTTCTTCAGGTTCAGATATTCCCGCTTCAAAAATTGCAAGTTCGTGACTACTATTTATCTGCCAAACAGAAAGAGGAACTCCAATTTGTGAATTATAACTTTTAGGGCTTCTCACTATCTTTTTATCACTATTCATCAACTGATAAAGCCATTCCTTAATAACAGTTTTACCATTGCTTCCAGTAATTCCAATAACAGGTATTTTGTACTTCTTGCGATGTCCAGTGGCAAGCAACTGCAATGCTAGTAGGGTGTTTGCTACTACAAAAAAGGAACAGTTTGGCAACTCTAACAGTTTACTACTTAGCTTACTTACCACGAAGCATCTAATTCCTTTACTATACAGATCTTCAATATATTTGTGCCCGTCATTCTTTTTGCTTGCTAATGCAAAAAACAATGTCCCGTTTGCAGATATCAATCTACGACTATCAATTAATATATCAGATATTTCTATTGATTCAGGAGAATGAGAAACCAGTTTTGCATGAATGATTTCCGCAATTTCAGATCCTTTATAAGCATTATGCATCATAATAACTTTTCCTCAGGAAAGCTTTTTTCACCCATAGATTTACCATTTTCCTGACCTTCAGGAAGACGAAAATAATCCTTTAGCAAGTTGTAACCCAACGGATTACTATTCATATCCTTATGCTTTGCTCTATTCTTGAAGATATCAACAGCTAAATACATTGCACTTCTAAATGAATCCGGCGAGGCAATATTTTTTCCTGCTTTATCATATGCGGTTCCATGTGCAGGTGAAGTTCGAACATATGGTAAACCAGCCGTATAATTTACACCATTATTAAATGCAATTGTTTTAAATGGAATTAATCCCTGGTCATGATACATAGCTAATACCGCATCATACTTCGTGTATTCATTTGCAAAAAAACCGTCGGCAGCAAAGGGCCCAAATACCAGTGTTCCATTTTTTTTGGCAGCAAGTATTGCCGGTCGGATTATCGATTTTTCTTCAATACCGATATTTCCGTTTTCACCTGCATGAGGATTCAATCCAAGTATTGCAATTTTTGGTTTATCGATACCAAAATCAACTTTGAGAGAATTCTCAAGGACATTAATTTTATTTAATATTAGCTCTTCCGACAAAGTTGGCGCCACATCCTCAAGAGGAATGTGACCAGTTATTGTGCCTATTTTAAGTTTATCGCTAACCATTAGCATTAAATAATTTGCCGACTCAAACTCATTGGCAAAAAATTCAGTATGCCCAGGAAAAACAAATTCTTCAGACTGGATATTTTCTTTATTTATTGGAGCCGTAACAATAGCATTAATTTTATCATTCTTAATATCCTCAACAGCCCTTTCTAAAGCCAAATGAGCATATTTTCCTGCAATTTTATTCGACTTGCCATATTCAATACGAATTTCTTCCTCATTCAAATTAATCAAATTAATTTTATTATTTCGGATTAAAGAGGAATCCTTAATTGTATTAAAATTAAAGTCATGAAGATTTAGGTTCTTTCTATTATACGACATCACTCTGGATAAACCATATACAATCGGAGTAAAAAAATCATGTATCCTATTGTCGGATAATGACTTAATTATAACTTCGTAACTTACCCCATTGAAATCACCATGGGTAATACCCAATCTGATTTTATAATCCTTTTCCTGATTGACTTTCTTTTGCATTTCTATTTATAATTTATGCAAAAATAACCTTTTTTGAGTGTACAAAGTTAGTAATTTGATATGCAAACTAAACCACTGATTAGAAGTAAATATACAAGATTTAAGTTTTTTTTGCCAAAGGTGTTATAATAATTATCACTTTTGCAAAATACTGTATTGCAAATAATTATTCATCATGGCCGGTTCAAACTTTGTTGATTACGTTAAAATTTTCTGTCGTTCTGGAAATGGAGGTGGTGGATCTGTTCACTTCCGCAGAGAAAAATATATTCCAAAAGGTGGCCCTGATGGTGGTGATGGTGGAAAAGGAGGCGATATTATACTTCAGGGAAATTCTCACATGTGGACTCTTCTTCATCTTAGGTACACACGTCATCTAAGAGCTGAAAACGGAGAAAGTGGTAGTGGACAAAGAAGCTCTGGAGCCATGGGAAAGGATATTATTATCCAGGTTCCACTTGGTACTATTGCAAAAGATCCCGAAACAAACGCAATACTAGCCGAAATAACAGAGGACAAGGAGCGATATATTCTTTTCCCGGGTGGACGAGGCGGTTTAGGAAATGATCATTTTAAAAACTCCGTAAACCAGTCACCACAATATGCTCAGCCTGGTGAAGAAGGAATAGAACAAAGTGTAATTTTCGAATTAAAAATACTTGCTGATGTTGGTTTAGTTGGGTTCCCAAATGCGGGAAAATCAACACTTCTGTCGGTGGTTTCTGCTGCCAAACCTGAAATAGCAGACTACCCGTTTACCACATTAGTACCCAACCTTGGGATTGTTGCTTATCGCGATCAAAAGTCGTTTGTGATGGCAGATATACCCGGGATAATTGAAGGTGCTCATGAAGGCAAAGGGCTGGGGTTAAGATTCCTAAGACATATAGAACGAAACTCAATACTTTTATTTCTGGTTCCGGCAGATAGTGATGACATCGTAACCGAATACAATGTGCTACTTAATGAACTACAAAAATACAATCCCGAATTACTCGATAAAAAGAGAATTCTTGCAATCTCAAAATCGGATATGCTTGACACGGAATTAATGGATGAAATGAAAGGTACACTTCCAAAAAATACTGAGGCAATTTTTATTTCTTCAGTTGCCAATATCGGAATTACAAAATTAAAGGATCTTATTTGGGAAGCTTTGCAAGATAGCTGATCAAGCCGTTATACGGTAGTAGTTTACGTTAACAAAATTAACTCTGTCAGTTATTTAGTCCAACTGAATAATATTATTTTTTATTGCAAATTTCACGAGATCGACGGTGGTTTTAAGGCCTACCTTTTTCATAATATTATTCTTGTGAGTTTCAACTGTTCTAACACTGATAAACAATTTTTCAGCAATATTTCGGTTTGAATCACCCTCAGCAAAAAGTTTAAATATCTCCATCTCTCGCACCGACAAATTCTGTTGTCGAAGTTCCTTTTCACTATTGTTTATGTCTTCATCAGTAATATAACTGCTAAGCAATATGCTTGTTATTGTTTTAGCGAAAAACTCATATCCATTGCGCAAGGTATAAATTGCCTCAAGTATTTCTGACCTATTTGTATCATTGCCCACGTGACCTTTTGCACCTGCCTTTATCATTCGCAATATCTGCTTCTCATCATTGTACATCGACATAATAAGAAGCTTTATTTTAGGAAAATGGTTTGCCAGAAAATGAATGTCCTCCGAATTTAAATCATCGGGCTTATGACTAATCACAATAACAATATTAGGCTGGAATTCAGGTATACTATCGATAAATTTTTTAATACTTTTGGCAGTACTTACGATTGTAACGTCATCTATATCCGATAGAAGCGCTGTTATCGCATCACCTATAATTGGGAATTCGTTAATAAGTGAAACTTTGATCATATAGTTTTAAACGAGGCCTATAATTTAAAAAAGCGAAAGTACTAAATGTAATCGAGAGATGCCAAAATTGCGTCCTCAATTATTGTACAACAAACCAATTGTTATGAAATATAAAATGTTCACCTACCTTCTTTATTTTAAATCAATATCAGGTAGTCTGCGTATATTTGCTAACAAAAATCGCCAAATGCAGGAAAGCCAGTCGTACAAATATTTAAATTTGCTTGAAATCATTAGTAACGTTAATCGAATTGCAAGAGAAAAAAAAGGTGTTGATGAAACTTTAATGCAGATTGTTGAGTCGTTGCCACCTCATAATAATATGGCGAATCCTGTTTCGTTAAGAATTACCATCAATAATAAAGAATACCTCTCCAGAGAATTTAGTGTAGATAACATATGCATGACAAGTAACTTCATTGCTACTTCTGGTAGTAGGGGAAAAATTGATATTTGTTCGATATTAGCCAAGACAAGCTTTAGTGAATCAGAAAAAAAAGAACATGACTATTTCGTAAACAATCTTGTAAAAATTATTACTAATTACTTAAACGAATATGAAATTATTAGTAGTTATAACCATGGAGAAAATAAGAATAATCCTGTAAGCAAAAATGGGCCTGTAAGTAGTAAGTTTCTTCAACGCTTCCTTAATAAATACACTTATAATCGCGATATTTATCACGATTTAATGCCATTTAAGGTAAAGGAAATTCTTCTTATTTCAAGTTTATATGATGCATACTCAATTGAGAGTGAAGGAAGATTCTCGGAGCATATGCTTGGGCAGTATGGGCAATTAAACCTAACAACTTTCCCAAGAATAACGGGTGCTTCAAACATTAAGCAAGCCATGGAATTGCTTAAGTACAAGAACTTTGAATTGATAATATACATGGTTGGTGTTGATAAAAAAACTCCCTTAATTATCTGTGAGCAAATTAAGAAAACCTTTCCTTTTATTCCAATTTTTCTACTCCTAAACAATAGTGTTGAAACAAGTTTTTTTACTACCAACCTCGATGAAATTTCATTTATCGACAAGATATTTACATGGAATGGTGATGCTAGTATTTTCTTTTCTATGATTAAATTACTTGAAGATAAGATAAATGTAGAAAATGATACCCAACTTGGAAAAGTAAGGGTAATACTTTTAGTTGAGGACTCGCCGGTTTATTATTCGCGCTATTTATCATTTTTGTACAAAGTACTATTGGAGCAAACCAAAAGAATAATTGACGATGTAAGCACTGATGAATTATATAAAGTACTTAGGATGCGTGCTCGCCCAAAAATTTTACTTGCAACTAATTTTGAAGAGGCTACTGATATAATCAACAATTATCGTGATTATTTAACATGCTTAATTACCGATGTTAAATTTGAAAGAGAAGGTAAATTTGACGATAAGGCTGGGCTTAAGCTTCTGGATTATACTCGTAGCATATTAAAAAATCTTCCCACAATACTTCAATCTTCCGAAAGCTCATATAGTAAAGTAGCTGATGATTACAATTCTTTATTTATTCATAAAAATTCGGATACTCTTTATCAGGATTTTGAACACTTTATCACAAACTTTCTTGGTTTCGGTAATTTCGAATTTAAAGATAATGCTGGTAATATTGTTGCCATTGCTTCCAACATGAAAGAATTTGAAAGATTCTTAAGGAAGATCCCTGATGAATCTCT
Source organism: Bacteroidota bacterium (assembly GCA_013203805.1). Taxonomy (GTDB): domain Bacteria; phylum Bacteroidota; class Bacteroidia; order Bacteroidales; family F082. Next base: position 30,226 of record JABMPH010000370.1, read on the forward strand.
ATTATTTCATGCAAGTCGTGATCATTTTTCCATGTGGTTAATGGCAAGGGGTGAAATTAAAGCTGCAAGTATTATAAATCTAAAAAAAGTTCACGATTTTGAAAGTCTCAAAGATTTACGAAGGGATTTATTATTCTTGTTAAAGGAACATCGAAACGAACGCGAATCAGGAAATGTTTTTCCTTATGAACCAAATATTGAGATTACTGAAGAGAATGTATATACACTTGCTGGCGGTTCATTGGGAGGCAAGGGTAGAGGTCTTGCATTTATTGACGCACTTATTCATAATTTTAATTTCTCGAAATTCATTCCTGATGTAAAAGTTCGTACACCTAAAACATTTGTTATTGGCACACATGAATTTGAATTCTTCCTTAAAAGCAATAATCTTGCTACGATGTTGCTTGTTAACAATGATTATGATGAAATAAAAAAACAATTTGTTCAGGGAAATCTATCCAATGAGTTATCCAAAAAATTAACCGAACTACTTTCTGTTATTAAGAAACCAATTGCCGTTAGGTCATCAGGTATGTTTGAGGATTCACTAACACAGCCATTCGCAGGAATTTTTGAAACATACCTTTTACCAAACAATCATCCTGATCCGAAAATACGCTTAAGGCAAGCCGAAGATGCAATAAAGCTTGTAATGGCATCAGTATTTTCAAATACAGCAAAAGGATACGTAAAGGCAATAGATTATAAGCTTGAAGAAGAAAAGATGGCAGTAATTATCCAGGAAGTAGTTGGTAATCAATATGACAATCTTTATTATCCTCACATAAGCGGCGTTGCACAATCATATAATTTTTATCCATTTGCTCATATGAAACCAGAAGAAGGATTTGCAATTGCTGCTGTGGGTCTTGGTAAATATGTGGTTGAAGGAAACAAAGCCTATCGATTCTCACCCAAATATCCAAGTACCGAAATTAACTCAACAAAAAATCAATTTAGGAACTCACAAGTTAAATTCTATGCAGTCGATCTACAGAAAGAAAATCTTAATTTACTTGACGGTGAGTTAGCAGGTTTATCTGAAAATGATATTAGCCTTACAGAAAAACATGGAACCTTAAATCATCTGGCTTCAGTTTACAATGCTGATAATAATACAATTTATCCGGGGATTTCTAAACCCGGACCTAGGATTGTGAATTTTGCTAATATTCTTAAATACAACTATATATCTCTGGCTAAAACAATTGATTTGGTTCTTAAACTGGGAAAAGATGCAATGGGAACTCCAGTTGAAATTGAATATGCTGTTGATCTTAAAAAAGATAGTGAAGGTAAAGCATCGTTCTATATTCTACAAATTAAACCATTAATCCAGGCAGGGTTTGATTGCAATATCGATCTGAAATCTATCAAGAAAGAATCAATCATACTATATTCGGAAAAGGGAATGGGAAATGGTATTATTAATGATATAGTTGACGTAATTTATGCCAACATTGATAGGTTTGACAAATCAGAAACAGTTGAAATGGCAAGAGAGATAGAGGAAATTAATGAATACATGATTAATCAGAAGCGTAAGTATGTATTAATTGGGCCTGGCAGATGGGGGACACGCGACAGATGGATAGGCATACCTGTTAAATGGCATATGATTTCAAATGCAAGGATCATTGTAGAATCCAGTTTGGATGACTATCCTCTTGACGCTTCTTCGGGATCCCATTTTTTCCATAACGTAACCAGTATGAACGTTGGATATTTTACTGTACAACCCGAATTATTGGTAAGTTATATAAAATATAATACTTTAGATAATCAAAATGTAATAAAAAAAGGAAAATATTTTAATCATATTAGATTTCAAAAACCATTAAGTATTATGATGGACGGCAAAAAAAGAATCTACCTAATCAAGCAAAACGATTAGAGTGTTTATGATCACCAAAGCCCAATCTTATTACTAATCGAGTAACTCTTCAATATTAAATTGTGGCTTTTTGTTTTGCACTATTTGAATACGACTCAAATATCCGCCAATAACTCCAAGACTATATACAATAATACTTGTTGAGAATAGTACTGCCACAATAACGGAGGTATATCCCAATGGCACATCATAAAATAGTTTCTGAATAATAAACTTTAGCGCCAGTAGGAAACTGAAAAATGAAATAATCATTCCACCATAAACCATCAATTTAAGAGGGATATTCGTATAATAGTATGTTAGGTCGGAGGCAAGTAAAAACAGTTTAAGTGAACTATAACCAGATTTATTATGTAGTCTTTTCCTGTGTTCTACTTCAACAAATGAAATCCTATTTGTGTACCACTGCATCACTTCATCAATAAAAATAAAAGTGATATTATGCTCAAGTAGTCTTTTAATAATTTTATGATTAATTATACGGAAAGAAGAGCCTTTACCAGCACCTTTCATGAAAACCTTATTCGACTTCTTCACAGTTTTGCTCATCACATTACGTGCAAAATCATGTTGTTTTTTAGTATAAATACCATATGTAATATCGCTATTATTACTTTTAAAGCATTCAATCAGTTTTTTTATTTCTTCGGGTGGATTCTGTAAATCATCATCGATAGTGATAATCTTTTCTCCCTTGGCAAAGGTAAATCCACACATTGTAGCATTATGCTGACCAAAATTTTTATTCAGTTTAATGGCTACAACACTATCAGGATAATCCTTCTTCAGCTTTGAAATAACATCCCAACTATTGTCACTCCCCCCATCTTCAACAAAAATTACTTCAAAAGTATTTCCAATATCAATAAAAACTTTTGAAAGTCTAATGTATAACTCTTCAAGCGTTTCTTCACTATTGTATACAGGAACTATTATGGAAAAATCTAACATAATGTATTGATTACTGCAATGCTACTTAAACACTGCATTTGATTACACTTATCGCAAATATCAGCGAATTTAAGATTTTTAAATAAACTGATAATAATTTTCGAAGGAAATAGATTTGTAACTAATCAGTGTGCTATATACAATTTGGTAATTATAGTAAACTCCTTACATACAGTACTGTCTGTACCTTTGTGTACCTTTGTGAAGCACTTTGTGTGCCTTCGTGGTAAAAATTTAACCACAAAGTATCACCAAGGATTACACAAAGTGAACACAAAGTAAAAACACACTTCATTAAAGTGTTGACAAATAATATATTAAACATACTGATTAGTAACATAGATTTTAACTTTATTGCAGAACTCCACCCATAACTAGGTTTGTTCCTGATATCCACTTTGACTCATCGGATAAGAAAAAGATAATAGCGTTAGAAACATCATTAGCTTCGCCAATTCCCATTGGGTATTTCTTAAGATAGCGTCCTAACGACTCATCAACAAGTTCCATTTGTCCATCTGAAACCGGCTTTTTAATTAATGGTGTATTTACTAATCCTGGTGATAAACAATTAGATCTTATTCCTCTTTTAACCAGTTCTAAAGCCAGTGTTTTCGAGTAGGATTCGATTGCAGATTTTGCACTATTATACAATGCACCTCCAAAATATGGCATTTGGGTTGCCACAGTTGACATAAAAATAATTGAAGCTGCATTTGCAATTTTTTTCTTTAGTAGAATACGGCCGGTAAGCAATACAGGAACTTCAAAATTAATGCGCATTAACTTCTTGATATTTTCCTCACGAATAAACTTTGCAGGTGTAGGACCAACAATTCCGGCACAATGAACCAATCCGTTTATCACTGGCAAACTATCAACCAAGCTGTTAATCTCATCTTCATTAACAAGATCAGCAACAATCATAACATGATTATTTCCGATTAAATCATTGAAGGTTTCCTTCAAACGGCTGTCATCACGGCCAGTAATTATAACTTCTCCGCCTTGCTGTGAAATTTGTATTGCCGCTTGTTTTCCTATACCTGATGAAGCACCCGTAACTAGTATTGTTTTTTCTGTTAGATCGCAATAAGACATGGTATTAGATTTTATAAGTTAACAAAGGAGGACATACAATGTTGTTTGTTTGTAATATTACACTCCCCCACGACAATCCAACACCAAACCCTGAAAGAAGAAACGTTAGGCTATTACTACTAACCTCTTTTGCAAGTTCTGTAACAATTGTTATCGGAATAGAGGCAGAACTGGTATTACCAAAATCGTTTAATGAATATGGAACCTTCTCTTTATCCAGTTTAAGCTGTTTTCTAATTGTTTCATTCATTAGCTTATTGGCCTGATGAAAAACAAAGTAATCAATATCATCAATTGTTAAGTCAAATTCCTGTAACAAACTGTTTACATTGGGTTTAACTTCTCGTAACGAGAAATTGAAAACCTTTATTCCGTCCAAAGCAATGTTGAACCCATTCCTAAAAATCCCATCACTGATTTTATGATATTCAAATGATGTTTCTTTGTCAGCAAAATTTCTAATACCTCCATCGGGGATAATAATTGCCTCATAACCCGACCCATCTGTTTGAAGATTAAACTTCATTGACGTGGAGCTTGTACTGAGCTCAACTGCTGTTGCCGTACCTGCATCACCAAATAATGGAAAAGCACTTTTATCTTTAAAGGAAGTGTTAAGTGTACTGATGTCTCCGGTTAGCAGGAGTCCTTTTTTAATTATTCCGGTTGTCATCATACTACCAATAACAGATAGACCATAAACATAACCAGAACATCCAAGACTAACATCGAATGCAATACATGATTTTGGAAGTGATAGTTTGTTCTGCAATAAACCTGCCGTTGCCGGAATTATATAATCACGAGATTGCGAAACAAAAATCAGCAAATCTATTTCAGAACGATCCCAGTTCAGATCATCGAGAAGCTTGTTAGCGGCCACATAACATAAATCCGATGTAGTTGTGCCTTTTTTTGCGTGTCGTTTCTTCTCAACACCAATAGTTTTTATTAGTGTAGCACGTTCCTTTTCACTTATCCAATCGTAATTATTGTTATTATATTCATCTTCAGGAACACAAGCCGATATGCCGGCAATATTAATATTTGGAACCTGAAAAATTGCCATTTATGCTTTCTTTTGAACTTTTGCTTCAACCAAATCGTATAAATCCTGTACCGTTATAGATTTTATTAACTCTTCTGCAGTAATCTCAACATCATATTCAACATTAACATGGGCTAAAAAAATTAATGCATTAATGGAATCCCATGTAAATTTTTCCTTTAACACATCGCTAGCAACCAGAGTATTTGATTGCAAATCTTCGAACTCTTCTTCTAACTTAACAATAAAATCTTTAATATTCATCTTTGATATTTTTTACAAAAATACTTTTTAATTTAAATTACCTTAATATTTAGAATAGGCGGGTTGGTTTTCATGCTACTTAGAACCATCTATTGATCAGTACTCAAATTACTTAGATAGTCTCTTGCTAATTCAACTCTAGGTACACTACTTTCATAATATCTATATAATGAAAATCGTTTACCTAACCCAAAGCATGAAAGCTTATTTTTAGCATAAAAATAATTAAGAACGTCTTCTATTTCATCGGCTGTATTTACATGCTCCGATCTCATTAGTACCCCGTAATCAAGTCCATGTTTAATTCTAAATTCAAGCCCAGTAGTCATTTTCCAGCCAATTTTCCATAATAACGTTCCCTCATTTGGTATTGATGTTCTTAGAGTACCTTTAGAATTTAATAGCATACATGTACGAGCAA
>JABMPH010000371.1 GCA_013203805.1 Bacteroidota bacterium
AATTCAATTTTTGGTTCAAGTTCAAGCGCTGCAAATGTAGCTTTGGCCAGATCAACAAAGGTACGTGCTTTCCCTGTTCCCAAATTATATAATCCTGAATTAGATTTCCCTTTCATCAGGAATAGTATTACATTAACAACATCTACTACATAAACAAAATCACGGAGTTGTTCTCCATCTTTGAATTTAGGATTGTGCGATTTGAATAACCTCACCTTCCCTGTATCATTAATCTGTCCAAAAGCATGAAGCATTACCGATGCCATTCGTCCCTTATGGTATTCATTGGGACCATAAACATTAAAGAATTTTAACCCTGCCCAAAATGGAGGATGTTTTTTAGACTTAAGAGCCCAACTATCAAAATCATTTTTAGATTCTCCATATGGATTAAGGGGGACAAGTTTATCTACAATATCATGATCATCATTATACCCAAACTCGCCAAGCCCGTATGTTGCAGCAGATGAAGCATATATTAGCGGTATTTGATAATCACTGCATCTTTCCCATATCTGTTTGGTATACTCCAGATTTAGAACGGTTAATACATCCTTATTAAATTCGGCAGTATCAGTACGTGCTCCAATATGCAATACAATATCTACATTAGTGCTATATTTATCAAACCACTCGAAAAAATCATCCCTGTGAACCTTCTTAATAAATTGCTTTTCAGCAAGGTTTCTATTTTTGTCAATATTATTAAAATCATCAACAAGAATAAGATTACCATAACCTTCTTTATTTAATTGCTCAACTAAAACACTTCCAATGAAACCAGCTGCGCCTGTAATTACAATCATACCGTTATTTTTTTATCAAAAATATACTAATTAATCCAATAATAGTTTTTATTCTGCTTGTCACTTTTTTATATATCCCGAGTTACAATCTTTTACACAGGATATTGTTATCTGTTTCTTACTCCTAAGTAACGGTGTAAACCAGTCAGTATTATAATAAGTAGTATTATTTATATTTTCGACAAAAAAAAAGATGTACTTTAATATCCATGGTAATGTAAATGCTTATACTTATGAAAATCACGCCACTAGAAATACATAAGGTCAATTGAAAGACATTAAAATTAAGTTGCATAACTTTGCATTAAAAAAAATATCCATTTATGATTAAAAGGTTTGCTTTAATAATATCTCTGGTTACGGTTTCTATTATAAACTATGCACAGAATTCAAATAACTTCACTCCAGCTAGTTTTAATAATCAATTAATTTCTACTATACCAATTGTTGAGATAAATAACCAAATTCTCAGGTCACCAATAACTGATGGTAAATTCCCCTTACAAGCCGGATATACATTACCTCTAACAAAAGAAGTAGTTAATAAAGGTAAATGGGCAAAAATTGGGGAAATAAATATATGGCAATTGGAAATATTTGTTCAAAATGCTCACGCATTAAATTTATACTTACAGAATATTAATTTAGCTGAGGATGATAAAATGTTCATATTTAATCCTGATAAAAATGAGATTATTGAATTAGCGCCAGGTACAACATGTACAGATTTCATTTCAGGAGATAGAATAATTATTGAATTAAACACTAAAGTATTATATGAGAATATCCCAATTTCAATAGATGAAGTTGGTGTTAGATTTAGTTCACCAACTAATCTAACAAGAGGGTTTGGAGGTGCTGGAGATTGTGAAGTACATGTTAATTGTGTTGAAGGTGAATATTGGCAAAACGAAAAAAACGGTATTGCTCGAATTCTTGTTAAACAAGACAACTTAACTTTTTGGTGTACCGGGTCTTTAATAAACAATACCAGAAACGATGGAACACCATATTTTCTAACTGCAAATCATTGCGGTGAGTTGTCAGACTCTACGGATTATTCGAAATGGCTTTTCTACTTCAATTATGAGTCGGAAAATTGCGCTCAACCAATAATTGAGCCTGAATACAATACAGTTTCCGGATCTACTCTACTAGCCAAAAGCCCAAGTGGAACTAATACCGGCTCTGACTTTAAACTATTGTTGCTTAATGATTTTTTACCTGATGCTTACAAACCATATTACAATGGTTGGGACAAGAGTGGAGTTGCATCACCCTCGGGTGTTACTATTCATCACCCACAGGGTGACGTTAAAATGATTTCCACTTATACTAACCAGTTAGTATCCACAAAATACGATAATACAAATGAAGATCCTGATGGGATGTACTGGCAGGTTTATTGGTCAGAGACTCAAAGTGGGCACGGAGTAACAGAGGGAGGATCGTCGGGCAGCCCAATTTTCAACAACTTAGGTTATGTTGTTGGGGCTTTAACAGGAGGCTCAGCTTCTTGTGCTTTTTTAAATGAGCCTGACTATTATGGTAAACTAAGCTATTCGTGGGAGACAACCAGTCCCGATCATTCAAATACACTTGGCTATTGGCTTGACCCAATGAATTCGGGAGTAACAACTTTAAAAGGGACAAATTTGGATTCAACAAATATTTTTGCAGGATTTTCAGGTGAACCAAAATCAATAATCGTAGGAGAGTCTGTTGCTTTTATTAATACTTCATTTGGAAACATAACTGGATATA
>JABMPH010000372.1 GCA_013203805.1 Bacteroidota bacterium
AAAGCTACGGAAATATTTTTTCAAGAAGATAAAACTATAAAGATGAAGATTTATCAGCGCATTTTGATGTTTAGTTGGTATAAGCGAATTCAAAAGAATAACAACACAGGTTAAGCACATTATTTTACTACTTTTGCACCCTTAAAATTTAAGAATAATTAACTAGTGCGCAAGCAATTTGAAAGTATATTGCAAGCGTATAATTTCAAATCGTTTAATCATGCTCGAACTGATAATTTTTCTACCCTTATTATTTACAATTCCAACAATTTTTGCCTGGAAACTATTTGAGAAAGCTGGACGTAAAGGATGGGAAACCCTAATTCCTTTTTATAACCTGTATATTTTTCTTATCATCATTAAAAAGCCTTTGTGGTGGATGATACTTCTATTCTTCCCATTTTTAAATGTATTTATGTACATGCTTATGTTGGTTGAGTTGGTTAAATGTTTTAATAAGTTTTCGTTGGGTGAGCAATTTTTAAGTGTGGTATTTCCATTTGTTTACCTCCCATATCTTGGGTTTAAAAGTAATGAAGTGTATATAGACCCTGATGACAGACAAAAAATTAAAAAGTCGTTTGCAAGAGAATGGGTTGACGCAATTATATTTGCCGTTGTAGCTGCAACTATTATTCGCACCTTTTTGTTGGAGGCATATACAATTCCCACATCATCGATGGAAAAATCACTACTTGTGGGTGATTATCTTTTTGTAAGTAAGATTACATACGGTCCTAAAGCACCTAATACTCCGCTTTCATTTCCTTTTGTGCATCACACATTGCCCGGAACGGAAGATATAAAATCATATGTTGAATGGATTAAACTTCCTTTCTATCGATTTGCCGGATTTAAAGATGTGGCTCATAACGATGCTGTTGTTTTTAATTATCCTGCCGGAGATACTGTTTCAACAAGGTTTCAGAGCAATGTTAGTTACTATACCTTGGTAAATGAATATGGTAGAAAACGGGTTTGGTCGGATAAACGAAATTTTGGTGATATAGTAGTGAGACCTGTTGATAAACGTGAGAACTATGTCAAAAGATGTATCGGTTTGCCGGGAGATACATTAAGTATTGTTAGTCGTCAGGTTTATCTTAATGGAGAAAAAGCTGTTAATCCTGAGAATCTACAATATCAATATCATGTTACAACCAATGGTAGCAGTTTAAATCCTAAAATTCTTGATAAATACGATATTACAGAAACCTCCAGGGGAAATAAGCCAGGCGAGTTTACTTATATGCTTACAAATGAAGCTAAAAAAGAAATTGAGAAACTTTCAGTTATAAAAAGTGTTGAAGTTTATGATGATGCTCCTGGGCTATGGAAACCAGAGATTTTCCCAAACGATTCAGCATATAAATGGAACAGAGATAATTTTGGGCCACTTTATATCCCTAAAAAAGGAGTCCCAATAATTCTTACAACTAAAAATTTACCAATCTATACTCGTTTGATTACGACTTACGAGGGTAATGATCTGGAAGTTAATGGAAATGAGATATTAATAAATGGCGTGCCTTCCACCAGTTACATTCCTAAGCTTAATTACTATTGGATGATGGGCGACAACCGACACAATTCGGCTGATTCACGCTATTGGGGATTTGTTCCGGAAGACCATGTTGTAGGAAGAGCAGAATTTATTTGGTTGTCATTAGATCAGAATAAATCACTATTGGATGGTAAAATTCGTTGGGATAGATTATTCTCAGTTGTGAAATAAACAGCGATGGTTTGAAAGTACCAAATATCTATTATTAGAAAAAAATCACCATTGATAGCCTTCAATTATTTGATTAAACCCGGATTATGTGTTAGAATATCGTAATGAGAGTTGTAAGTATGATAAAATATGACTTTTTGAAAACGATGCATAGCACCGCTATGGTGAGCTTCCAAAAAGTAGCGAAGCGTTATATTTTGAAATAATTACAGCTCGGAATAGGTTTTCTAATACATATTCCGGGTTAAAGTCAGAAGCTTGATTTGAAATTAATAAAGGTGTATCCTATGGTTTACAATGTATATTAAGTGTTAGTTAATAAATTTAGTTCGTAATCAACTTAATGGCAGTTAAATTCACCTAGTTTCGTTTTAAATTAATCAGTATTTTTGCAGCCAACTCATAATAACTAAAGTATTACTATTAAATGAGCGAAGATTACGAATGGATCGACGATACGAACCTCAACGAGTTAGTTACCAGATTTGAAAAGATGGTTAAAGCACAAATGCAATTCTTTTTTGATGTGAACGAATTTGAGGCTGTTATAGATTACTATATAGATTATCAAGATTTCGATAAAGCAAATTTGGCTGTTGAGTCGGCATTACTACAACACCCTTCTTGTACATCTTTTAATATAAGAGGTGCAAAACTACGTGCACAAAGTGGCAATTATTATGAAGCTCTCGAAGAACTAAATCAGATTGAATTAATTGAACCTGCAAATGATGAACTGTATATATCCAAGGGCGAAATATACAGCATGATGAGTAAACATGAGCTTGCCATTGAACAGTATGAGAAAGCTATTCCACTTACTGCTAATGCTGAAGATATATATTCGGTAATTGCATTTGAGTACGAGAATCTTAACGATTATCCCAATGCCATTAAAAATTTAAAAAATGCTTTAGAATTAAAACCTGACTCAGAAAATATTATTCACGAAATAGCATTTTTCTTTGATATTACAAATCGTGAAGAAGATGCAGTGGACTTTTTCTGTGACTTTTTAGATACAAACCCTTTTTCAAAAGTAGCCTGGTTTAACTTGGGGATATTTTATAACCAGTTAGAACTTTTTGAGAAAGCCATTGAAGCTTATGAATATACTCTGGCAATTGATGAAGAGTTTTCATCGGCATATTTCAATATAGCGAATTCATTATCCGGGTTAAACCGATACGAAGAGGCTATTGAAAATTACAAGGAGACTTTTAAATACGAAGCTGCAGAACCAATTACACATTATTATATTGGTGAGTCGTATGAAAATTTAAACGACATTAAAAATGCAATGCATCATTTTAATAAGGCCATCGAGATAAACGATCAACTAGCCGATGCATGGGCAGGTTTGGGAAGGGTTTTTTATGCTCAAGACAATGAAATTAAGGCAATTAATTACTATGAAAAAGCCATTGAAATAATGCCTTCCAATACTGAGTACAGATTCGACCTAGCTATGATCCACCTTAAAATGGAGAGTTATGAGATAGCATATGACTTATTTTCTGAAATCACTAAACAAGACACATTTAATGTTGAAGCTTGGATAAACTACTCATCATGTGCATATGCTTTGGATGAAACCAAAACAGCCATTGAGATAATTGAAGAAGCTATTACTCTTAATAAAGAAAGTGCCCTACTTTGGTATCGGCTTGCTGGTTATCTACATGTATCAGGCAAAGTACAACAAGCCTATTTTTATATTGAGGCTGCATTAAAGCTTAATCATGAGCAACATATCGAATTACTCGATCTCATTCCAAATATTTATAGCGACAGCCGATTTGTCGAACTACTTGGTGTTTACAAGGATTCGGAATAGAAATTAATTTGATCAAAATGAATAGCTCTTCCAAACCACACGTTACCAATCAAATCTGTGAAAACATATTTAACCTGCAAAAAAACTATTTCGAGTCAGGAAAAACTCGTGAAATAAAGGCACGAATTAGTACTTTAAGGAAATTAAGATCTGTAATTAATAATCATGAAGATGAAATAGTTGCTGCCTTAAAATCTGACCTTAATAAGTCTCATTTCGAAGCATATGCTACCGAAATCGGTTTTGTTCTTGACGAAATAAGATATCACATAAAACATTTGAAACGTTGGTCAAAACCTATTAGATCATGTACCCCAATCACAAATTTCCCCGCATCAAGTTATACACTAAGTGAACCATTGGGAACAGCATTAATTATCGCCCCCTGGAATTACCCTTTCCAGCTACTAATTGCTCCTCTAATCGGTGCCATATCAGCAGGAAACACTGTAATTCTAAAACCCTCTGAAATTTCAAAAGCAACGTCAAAAATTTTAGAAAAGATAATAGTCCTTACCTTCGATCCAGGATTAATAAAGGTAATAGAAGGCGATGCTCAAATAACACAAGCCCTATTAAAGCTGGATTTCAATCACATTTTTTTTACAGGAAGCCCAAGGGTTGGGAAAATAGTTATGCAGGAAGCTGCTAAAAAACTAATTCCGGTTACTCTGGAACTTGGGGGTAAAAGCCCTTGTATTGTAGATGTGGGTATTAACATTAAGCTGGCTGCTAAACGCATTGTGTGGGGAAAACTAATTAACGCCGGACAAACATGTATAGCACCTGATTATCTTCTGGTAAACTCCAAAATTAAAGAGAAATTAATAATAGAGCTCAAAAAAGTAATTATTGATTTTTATGGTGAAGACGCGTCAACAAGCACTGACTATCCTCGGATTATTAACCAAGCTAATATCGAAAGGCTCGCTGGTTTAATTGAAAATACCAATATCTATTATGGTGGCAATTATAATATTAACAGTAAGTATTTCGAGCCCACAATTATTGATAATGTAAGTCTGGATATGCCAATAATGCAACAGGAAATTTTTGGCCCACTTTTCCCAATTATAACATACGATAAACTGGATGATGCTATAAAAACAGTTAATTCAATGCCAAAACCGCTTGCCCTTTATTTTTTCTCAAATAATAAGAAAAATCAAAGAAGAATAGTTGAAAGGATTTCAGCTGGCGGTGTTAATGTTAATGATACTATTATGCATATTGCCAGTAACAAGTTACCTTTTGGCGGTGTTGGCAATAGCGGGATTGGTAGTTACCATGGAAGGTTTTCGTTCGATACATTTTCGAACCAGAAACCTGTTGTTTACAAAAATACATGGCTGGATATCCCAATCAGATATGCGCCTTATGGTAATAAACTAAAGATTTTAAAATGGTTAATGAGGTAATTAACTAGGGAATCCCCATATATTTATGGCTTTGTAACGACATACGCCATTTGGGATTTTTCATGATGTAATCAGTTAACATTGGCATAATATCAGGAACCATACTCCACTCCGGTTGGAGAAATAAATGAGTTTGCTTTCCAACTAACTGAGCATTCATCTCAGCCCACTTCAAATCAGCCTCGTGTTTTATTATAACTTTAAGCTCATGTGCGTTAGGATACACAGTACTTCGAGGGGGAGAATTTTTTTTTGGTGATAAGCAAATCCAGTCCCAATTACCAGAAAGTTCATGAGCTCCGGATGTTTCAACCATAGTTTTTATACCATTTTTATTAAGTTGTGAAGTGAAATAGTCCAAAGGATATAAAGATGGTTCACCCCCTGTAATTACAACAGTTTCGGCTTTTACATTTATAGCATTTTCGATGATGGTATCAACATCAATGGGTGGAAATAGTTTTTCGTTCCACGATTCCTTTGAATCGCACCATGAGCATCCAACATCACATCCGCCAACGCGCACAAAATAAGCTGCTTTACCCATATTGTGACCTTCGCCTTGCAAAGTATAAAACTCCTCCATTACCGGGAGTTTCCTACCTCCGTCAAATATATCTTGTTGTACTACCATCTAGTTCCTAATAAACTTCTTTTCAACGATCTGACTACCTGAGGACAATCTCACAAAATATACTCCTGGTTCGTAATTACCAACCTTAATCTTAATTTTTGTATTGCCATCATTTCTTCTCATACTATACTTATTTATGGCTATCATCCTACCCAAAGTATCATATATTTCAAATTGATATTCACCCTCTGGCAATCTTGTTACTTCAATTGTTAACTTGTTTTTATTTACTGGATTAGGGCTAAGAACAAAATCAAAATCCTTAGATGAAACCTCTGGTATTGCAGAAGGCGATGTGTTTGTCCAAATTCCTGAATTAAATCCATAGGCGGTTTGAGAAAACAAAATATGACCTTCAGAAGTAAATACCTCATTTTTTCCTTTAGTATAAACGATGGCCTCGGTTTGTGTTGCTACCATATTTGGCAAATCTATTCTTCGTTTATTTCCTGAAAAGAAACTATCTCCTTCATAGTCAAACAACAACCATGTAAACGGAATCCAACTTTGATTTACATATCCTATTAAGGTTATTTCGCTACTAACGGTATTGATATCAGCCCCGGTAATAAGACCCGATGTATTGAAAGATGATAAACGCAACGCAACATAATCACCTGGCTCATTTGGTAATTTATAGAGTTTTGACTCCTGATCGCCGTAGTTTTTTGAAAATAAATACAAATGCTCACCTTTGGCAATGAATGCTTCGCAATCAAAATTATTGTCTCTGCTTTTTTTAATTTTCCCAAAGTAATCAGAATATGTAAAAGTTATCTTTTCACTATTAACGGATCCATTTCCCTGTATTGGAATTTCAGACTTTTTCACTCGATAAACAGCAAGATCATCTCGATTACCCGAATTATTTCCAAAATCGCCGATATAAATAAATTCATCATCATCGGCTAAAGCTTCCCAATCTTTATTAGTGGCATTCAAAACTGTAATTCTCTGCAGCACCTGTCCTGTAACAGTGTCGAAAGCATAAAGGATTGGTAATCCACCGCTATCATTAATTGTCCACAACCTGGAATTGTATAGGGCTAAACCAGATGTTTCATCTATTTCTTGTGGAAGAAGGTATTTAACCTTTGGATTGAATAAAGTAACGTTATAAGTACATGTGCCATCATTGCTTGTGGCAAGAGAATTAAAATTGTTTGCATTTGGATCGGTACAACCATATGTTTGTGCTTTTGTCGCATCAACAATAAATAAAAACAAAGTAATCAGAGATATATAAGAGATGAGTAATTTCCTCATTGAGTTAGTTTTAAGTATAAAGTCAGATAGTTACCGACTATTGTTTTCTTCATCAAAAAAAGAAACCGACTAGATATTGTGTTTCTTTTTAAATGATAGTAAAGTGTTATTGAGAAGCATAGCAATTGTCATTGGACCAACACCGCCGGGAACCGGAGTAATAAACGATGCTTTTCTACTAACATCATCAAAATCAACATCGCCTACTATCTTATATCCCTTTTCAGTTTCAGCAGGAATTCTGTGAATACCCACATCAATAACCACAGCACCATCTTTGACCATATCAGCCTTAACAAATTGAGGGCTTCCTATTGCACAAATTAAGATATCAGCCTGTTTAGTAATTGAATTTAAGTCAATGGTTTTACTGTGACAAATAGTAACAGTCGCATTACCGGGATTTGTTTTTTTTGACATTAAGATGCTAAGTGGAGATCCTACAATATTTGATCTACCAAGAACAACACAATGCTTTCCTTCTGTTTCTATCTTATATCTCTTGAGAAGCTCCATAACACCTGCAGGAGTGGCCGATATAAAGGAAGGCTGACCAATTACCATTTTACCAACATTAATAGGATGAAATCCATCAACATCCTTATCAGGATTGATGTGTTCAATAACTTTATTAACATTTATATGATCGGGTAAAGGTAATTGTACAATTAGCCCATCTATTTCATCATCAATATTTATGAATTCAATAGTCTTTAATAACTCTTCTTCTGTTGTTTCGGCCGGATATTTATAAACTGAAGAAGTAATGCCAACACTTCGTGCGGCCTTTTCCTTACTTGCTACATAAGTTTCACTTGCAGGATCTTCGCCAACAATAATTGCAACCAAATGAGGAGTTTGATCATTATTATCAATCAAACCAGCAACTTCAGCTTTAATTTCATCTTTAACCTTTTTGGCTATAAGTTTACCGTCAATTATAGTAGTTGTCTTTATTTTATTCATATTAATAGCCGTTTAGTAATTTAAATTGAAGAGATATGTAATTATCGCTTCAACTGATTCATCATGTTAGCCATTTTACGGCCTCCTCCTGATGTCATCATCTTCATCATTTTACTTGTTTCAGAAAACTGTTTTATCAACCGGTTAACTTCCTGAATATCTGTTCCCGCTCCCCTAGCAATTCTTTTACGTCGAGATCCATTAAGTACTTTAGGATTTTCACGCTCATTTGGAGTCATCGAATATATTATAGCTTCAATGCCTTTAAATGCGTCATCATCAATATCCGCATCTTTAATTGCCTTTCCAACACCCGGTATCATTCCCATCAAATCCTTAACGTTACCCATCTTTTTAATCTGTTGGATTTGCTTTAGAAAATCGTTAAAGTTGAACTGATTTTTCGCTATTTTCTTTTGAAGCTTACGCGCCTCCTCAACATCATATTGTTCCTGAGCCCTTTCAACAAGGGTAACAATATCACCCATACCAAGAATTCGGTCGGCCATACGAGAAGGATGGAAAAGATCGATGGCTTCCATTTTCTCGCCAATACCTACAAATTTAATGGGCTTATTTACAACAGATTTTATTGTTAGAGCAGCACCACCACGAGTATCACCATCAAGTTTTGTAAGCACAACGCCATCAAAATCGAGTCTGTCGTTGAAAGCTTTTGCAGTATTAACGGCATCCTGACCTGTCATTGCATCAACAACAAACAATATCTCGTTCGGATTGATTGCTGATTTAACGGATGAAATTTCGTTCATCATTAGTTCATCAACAGCCAGACGGCCAGCAGTATCAACAATAACTATGTTCTTACCTTTTTCTTTGGCATATTTGATAGCGTTTTTAGCAATATCAACAGGATTCTTATTTTCCTCTTCGCTATAAACCTCTACTCCTATTTGCTCACCGAGAACCTTTAACTGTTCAATAGCGGCTGGTCGATAAACATCACCTGCAACCATCAGAGGTGAACGTCCATGTTTTGATTTAAGATAATTGGCAAGTTTAGCTGAAAAAGTAGTTTTACCCGATCCCTGAAGTCCTGCAATTAGAATTACTGCCGGTTTACCCTTTATATCGATATCCACTTGTTCGCCACCCATTAACTTAGCTAGTTCATCATGAACAATCTTTGTCATGAGTTCGCCAGGCTTAATAGCGGTTAGAACATTGGCTCCCAAAGCCTTTTCTTTTACATCACTTGTAAAATCTTTAGCAATTTTATAGCTAACATCTGCTTCAATCAACGCCTTTCTAATTTCTTTAATTGATTCGGCAACGTTGATCTCAGTAATTTTACCTTGACCTTTAAGTATTTTAAATGACCTATCGAGTCTGTCAGTTAATCCTTCAAACATATTGTAATATTTTTAGGTGGCAAAAATAATAAAGATTAGTGAGTTGTGGGTTAAACTGATGTAATTCATTTACACGAAGAATAGCAGTATCCTTAAATAGATGAAATCTGTTGATAAATGTATGTATTGTTTGAGACTGGGTAATTGTAACTAGATAATTGGTCATCATTCATTCCAACCTTCTCATTAACCAAGTCTATTTCTCATGCACAATAATGGTGATTTCGAAAACCT
Organism: Bacteroidota bacterium; assembly: GCA_013203805.1. Classification (GTDB taxonomy): domain Bacteria; phylum Bacteroidota; class Bacteroidia; order Bacteroidales; family F082. The sequence continues at coordinate 9,464 of JABMPH010000372.1, forward strand.
TAACTGCCTTTTTATCATCGTCATATTTTGAACCGTATTCCATGGTTAGTTTTGAAGTTCCCGGACCAACAGTTTTAAATCTATAATAATAAACACCAGGTGAGCCTAATCTGTCATCGCTTAGCATATAATTTGGTTTCCCCGCTTTAACAATTACTGAATCATCATATACAATTTTTCTCCATGTATTTCCTGATGATGCATTAGCTGGCAATTCAATTTTCAATATCTGACCAGCAACCATATCGATGGTACTACCACTATCTGAATAAGTTACCTTAATCTCTTTACAAGCATACAGTAATGGAATAGTGATAATTACAATAA
>JABMPH010000373.1 GCA_013203805.1 Bacteroidota bacterium
ACCATACACACTGAATTGCGAAACTTTCGGATTGTCTTTATTCCAATGCATACCATCTCCAATGGCGACAGGAGCTTCAAGGTGCTCATATTGTTCGTAATGTGCTTTTTTAATTAAACCTTCATAAGCAATCACATCCTTTGTATATTCTTTTTCTTCTGGAATTGTTTGATGCTCATCGGGAATTTCATTTGGATAAAACAAGCGCGAAGCGTTGGCTGCATTTAACATCCATTTTCCAATCGTATTGGCATATCGTTGGTCGTAGCGAACCATTGGAACCAAAGGCCACATGGTGTCGTAAGTATTCATCAAAAACCCAAAACCTCCATTATGAATGGTACTTCCTACTATTCCGGAAATATCGTAACCATTCCAATTATCAACCAGAACTCCCCAACCTTCGCGACAAACAGAAGATCCATCAAAAGTCCAGTCTAACAATTCCGAGAAATCATAATTCGTTCCTTCTTCTGCATTTAATCTTGCGGCTACATACGCGCCAAAAGGCATTAGTATTTCATAAAACCTATTTTCTTTCTGATTTATGAGTGCCTCCAAAGATGATTTTGCTCCTTTTAAATATTTGGGTTCATTAAATTTTTGATAGGCGGAATACAATACAAAAGCATGTCCAGCAGCAACATCTTCCTGGGCACAAATCCAGTTTTTTGTAGGCTCCATTGTCGCATAATTAAAAAAGGAATAGGCATAGTTTCCATTTAGTACGGAATCAGCCTGGTAAAATTTATCGGCTACTGAACGAAGTATTGGTTCATACCCTTTCTCATTTGGGTAAAAATCGGCAACGGCATAAAACAATACATTCGGATATACGTCATACCACCAATCTCGCGCATATCCTCCACCAAGCAGAGCCACCTCCGGACAGGTATTGTTCATTATAATATCCCATTTTGTTTCTGAGTTAAAATAATTTTTTAACATTCCCACATAGTCTTCTCCACGTTGGTTCGACTTGTCAATACCTACCATACTTGCTCCCAATACAGAACCAATTGTGGCTAAAGACTCATGAAATATTCCCTGATGATGCTCAACACCTTGGCGCACATCTCCCATAGCAGTATATATTCCAAAGGTTTCCTGATCAAAATTTTTCCTGGAATCATCTTTCCATATCAATGGCCAATACTTTCCTGTTTGATTGGGATCATACACTTTTGCGTCATAATCCAAGGCAAGTTGGTTATAATCAAGAATTTTAAATGGCTGAGGTAAATTAGGCATCGCTTCAACTCGTTTTATCGATTCCTGATTAACCGGATTAGCCTCCTCGAATTTAGAAGAGCAGGATGAAACAAGTGAAAGAAACAGGACAAATACTAAAGCCTTAAATATATTAATTGATTTCATTTTCTAAAATATTTTGTTGTTTTAACAGTTGTTTTGCAATAATTATTGAAAGCAGTTGAAGTGCCCCAATAATTAACAAGGCGTATCTTAGCGCAATGTCTGCGTCCAGATAGAAAGCAATTCCTAAAAATGTACCGGCTCCAATTAATCGCCCAACAAACAAGCCAAATTCATGATTAAGAATGTATGAATACTCATTTCTGTTTTCAAGTTTTGAAAGGATATCGATAACCTTTAATTGAATAGGGAAATAGGCAATATCAAGTACTGGTCTTGCAATTAACAGTAGGAATACAAAAACAATTACCCCCACACTATTAAACATGATCCCATTAAATAATGAAGCAAGGAAAAATCCGACCAGACCAATACTGAAAATTATTAATCGATCTTTTGGTTTTGAATACTTCCCTAAAATAAACATGGCTACTGCAGAAATAAGGGCGCCTATGGAGAGAGCTGTTCCCAGAATACCTTCTGAATGGAAAAATTTCATCATTAACATGGATGGTGCTGTTACAATAAATCCTTGAGCCAATCCTTTTAACAGTGCCATTTCAAGCATTTTTTTCCAAAGCTTATGAAATTTAAAATAAATAAATTTCTCACTTTTGGGTTTTTCATATTTCCCAAAATGAAATACAATTGAAGCAATAAGAGTTATAATAAAAACAGCAACTGTAACTAATCGATAACCAGAGTTAACTGCCTCATTTGAAGACCCATCGCCACCACGCATTAAAAACCATCCAATTACAACCGGAACAATAGCCGCTGTAGTTGTATAGAAAAAGGTATCCAATCCATAATAGAAATTACGCGTTTTATTATCGGTCGTCATCAGCACAAGATAATCTCTGTTAGACCAATAAAAACCAAATCCCATTCCCATAATCAGCCCGGAAAATATTAATCCCAGGTAGTTAATTTCATTCAAAGACATCATATACATCATTGAAACACCACTTAACATCATCCCAATAGAGAATAATCTTTTGATATTAAATTTGTTTAACAAAAAACCGTTGATGAAAAAGGTTATTGGTATTCCTGTGTAAATCGCCATCTGATAAAAAATGACCTTTGCCGGATCATTTGAATTTCGCATGATATAAGATGCTACGAAAATATCAATTACGGGCAGCACAAAAGAATAGATTAAATTGGTGACGATTAACACCTTGGCACTTTTACTAAAATCTTTAAAGCCAACTGATTTTATCTTACTCATGATTTGTTTAATTGAGTTAGTATTTCTTTAATTGAAAAATTGGCTTGACAAACATACTCATCTGAAGCCCCGTAATACATTTGAATAATATCTCCGTCAACTCTATGACCGTTCGTAAAAACGACATTGCCAAAAAATCCTGTTTGCTCATATGCTGCTATTGGTTCCATGATAGGGTCTTCCGATCTCGCTATCACTTTTGATGGATCATTTAAATCCAACAATATTGCCCCCAGGCAATACCTGTTTTCGGAAGTGGCTCCATGATATATTTCTAACCAACCTTGTTCTGTTTTGATTGGTGCAGCTCCTGCTCCTAATCGTTTGCTATCAAATTTCCCTTTACGGGTTTTGGCAATACACTTGTGATTTCCCCAATGAATAGCATCGGGTGATTCGGCCAGCCAAATATAATTACCGCCTAATTCAGGGCTACTTGGACGATGCAGGGCGTAGTACTTGCCATTTATTTTTTCCTCAAAAATTGCACAGTCCTTATTGTGCGGACTAAATATCATCCCTTTTTTTTCAAAGCTTTTCCAATCTTTTGTGGTTCTTAATCCAACTCCAACTCCATTATCTGAAACCATTGTATAGGTAAGGTGGTAAGTATCATCTATTTTAGACACACGGCAGTCTTCGATACCATAAGACTCGTATTTCCCTTCTCCAAAAATAGATGGGTATTCTTTTGATTCAGAAAACATTATTCCATCATCGCTAAAGAGGAGCCTAAGATGAGATATGGTTGTCAGGTAATCAATTCCATCATAATTAATGACTCTGGCATCTGAAGAATCTAATTTGGGATCATTAAGATTAAAATCTAAAATCTCTACCTTTCCCTGATTATTGTATATGGGTACAGAAACTATATTCTCTTTTTGAATGGTTCGTTCTGCCACCC
>JABMPH010000374.1 GCA_013203805.1 Bacteroidota bacterium
CTTTCAGGATTAACCGTTCGATCTTCAAAGATTCAATTTTTCACAAACTTGCTGAAAGAATGGTAGCAAAGCCACATGTAGCATATTTGCAAATTAAAGTTAGTAACTAAGTATACACCTCAAAAACAATATTTGTAATAAACCGAAAATACCTAAACTATGGAATTCATAATAACTTATTTGAAACGAAACTAAAATTACGAGAAAGATAAATATTAGTCGGTTTTAGTTGAACCAATCTCCAAATATTTTTTCTCTTTTGAGAAGAGAAATAAACAGTAAAAGAAGACAAAAAAAGAACTTCCCATGTGAGACTCAAAGTTAGAATCGGCAAAATTAGCTACAAACAGATAAACAAGAAAAATAACAAATAATGGATCTCTATATCCATGAGTTTTAATCACCGGAAAAATTAAACAAAATAGTATTGATATAAAACCCAAAATCCCAAATTTAACCATGTAATTAAGGTATTGATTATGAGAGGAGGCATACAATTTTTCATTTAACGATGAATTATTTTTAACAAAGGCTTTCCTAAATTCTTCTTGCCAATTTCCTGCGCCCACACCAAACCACAAATTATCTTGTATAATTAAAATTGCTGCTTTTGAGAATTCGATACGTTGGGAAAATGATTGATAATTTGCATTTCCAGTAGTTGAATATACATAATACTCCCAAACAGTTTGATAAATACGAGGATACAACGAATACTTGTTTTGAGAATAAATTACATTGGACATTCCATTTTCAATATTTTGAATATCACTGGTATTTAATGCACTAATCCCTTTTGCATCTTTTCTAAATCCTTTAGAGGTTAAATACCTAACTAAAGTTGAATGAACAGGATATCCATTCTTCCCAATTGAATCATATTTATATTTCGAGATATTATTCCATTCCTCCCGCATTTCTTTTTCACAAACATACAAATACACATATTTACCGTTTTCAACCATTGGATTATTGAAATCGTGTTTATACAAATTCCCTTTTGGGGTTTTGAATTCTATATTATTTCGATCTACTACTTCAATATCATAAAACGATTTTATAACATTATTTATATACAATGAAGGAATACTTACTATAGCAATTGCAGCTATTAGTAAAACATATCTAGAATTCTTTTTTCGTTGAAATATTAGATAGCCAAGAAAAAATATCACACTTCCTCCTAATGCTAATAACCCGGTTAACGACTGCTGAAAAATTAAAAAGGAAAAGAAATATACGGATAACACAATAAAGCCAATTATAACATACCTGTTTAGAGTTTTATAATTTTTCTGAATAAGTAGAATGAAAAACCAAAATATAAGTATTAACTGAAAACTAAAACGTATATGAGATACCAATCCAATGTTGTGTACACTAAAACTACCAGACTCAGAAGACAAAATCCAAGTAATAATAGCGAATATAGATGATACAAAAATTGCCAATGCAAAAGCATAAAACAGGAATCGTTTTTGTAAAGCACTTATGTTCTTTCCAAATATAAATGCCAGAGGTAGTACCAAAAAGAAAAGAGTTTTTTGAAGATCGTAGAACGGATTTCCATCATTGTATAAAACAATAGAGCTAACAATATAAATTAAGAAGATTACAGGGAGTAAGAACAAAACTTTTCGCTCTTTTATCCTGATATATTTGTTTATCCAACGATCTTCAACCGCTGCAGTAAAAAGAACAACTCCCCCAAATATTGAAACCAATGCATGAGAAAAAGGTAATACAACAACAAAGCCTACAAGAGAAATAAAGAACCAATTGGAGTCTATTAATTTGGTTAGATATGCTTTCATATAGTTTATGTTATGTATGAAACGAACTCAGAAATAAGTTATTGTAAAAAAGAAGTAATAAAAAAGCCCGTGCTCAAAAGAACACGGGCTTCGGTAAAGTTGGCAGCGACCTACTCTCCCACTGTTACGCAGTACCATCGGCGCTGGCGGGCTTAACTTCTTTGTTCGGGATGGGAAGAGGTGGTGCCCCGCCGCTATAGCTACCTAAAAC
>JABMPH010000375.1 GCA_013203805.1 Bacteroidota bacterium
GGTATCAGCTTTATAAGCATCCTCAACTGCTTTTTCGAAATCTTCATTGTTATTAACCTTCGAAACACCAACACTCGACCCGCTACACGCGGGTTTAATAAAAACAGGGAGGCCAAGTGATTCTATTACCTCTTTTTTATTGATATTTTCTCCCTTAACAAATGAATATGATTTGGCAACATTTATTCCCAACGATCTCACGAAATTGTTACACAAATACTTGTTAAAAGTAAGTGCCGATACATCCATATCGCATGAAGTATAAGGAATTCCTAACATATTAAAATATCCCAAAATTTTCCCGTCTTCTCCTGGAGTTCCATGAATAGCATTGAATACACCATCAAATTTTATAATGTTGTTATCAAGATCAAGACTAAAATCAGTCTTGTTAATCTGGTACTTTTTGTGAAGTTTATCTTGATAATACCAACTGTTTCGTTCAATAATAACTACATATGAATTGTATTTGGCAGGATCTAAATTATTCTTTACCATAGTGGCACTTTGAATTGATATTTGATACTCACCTGAGTATCCTCCACAAACGATAGCAATGTTTTTCATTTAGTATCAATTAATATTAATGGTATTAGAATACAAATTTAATGTCTTTTTTCGATCGAAAAATAAAGTATCTGAATAACCTCAATAATTTTTACCTTTGCCAATATTATACAATAATTTCAGCTGATTGAAGTTATGCAAATGTAAGCCAAGCTAAATAGGGTACAAACAATAATCGGAGATGAGTTTTTTTTATTTTTTAGGACGAAGAAAGTTCTATTTACATTTTCTAATTGCCATTGGATTATCCATGTTATTGCTATGGATTGTACTTAAATCGATGGATGTTTTCACCCAACATGGTGATGTTTTTATTGTACCTGATTTTAATGGATATACAATTGAACAGTTGGCAGAAAAAGGTTATAATGATTATTTCACATTTGTTTTAATCGATTCGGTATATTATAGGAAAAAAGAAAAAGGGACTGTTGTGTTACAGCATCCTTTGTCAGGAGCCAGGGTAAAGCAGGGGCGCCATATTTATCTTACAATTGTAGCGCAATCTCCTGAAAAGGTAAAGATGCCAAACTTAAAAAATTTATCTCTTCGCCAGGCATTGGTTACACTTGAGTCGAATGAATTAATTGTTGGCTATCTTGATTATGTTCAATACTTTGCTCGCAATGCAGTTGTTGATCAGTTGGTTAATGAGGAGCCCATTGAACCTGAGACCGAATTAGTGAAAGGGTCGGTTGTGGATCTTGTACTTGGCAAAGGAGACTTAGTAGAAATGATACCCATGCCTTTTTTAATTGCATATAAACAAGCTGAAGTTAGAAAAAAACTACATTACTATTCGTTGAATGTAGGCAGAGAATACTTTCTTGATGGTGATGATACAACACATGCAAGAGTATATAAAACTGATCCGGAAACACTTACTGAGGATGGTTTAATGCTTGGGCAGCCAGTGAACATATGGTACCGATCGGATGAGTTGATTGATTTTCAAGAGTATTTAAAGCAGTTTGAACCTGACACAATAGTTGAAAATACTGAATATATTCAAAATAAATTATTGGAAGATGAATTTTAAGATATTACTAGCAACATTGCTAATAGGTATATGTTATTCGGTGTTTGCGCAAGAATATATTACAGGTATTCAGGTAAATGAAGCGATTGAATTAGAGTGGAGAAAGATAGCTCTTGAAGAAGAATCAGGTATACGATCAATTGAAAGTAATGAAGAACATTTGTTGTTGCCTTTTTTTGATGATTTTTCTACTACAACAATATTCCCCAATCAAAAATTGTGGGATGGCCGATCAGCATTTGTTAATAAAGATTTTTCTTATATGCCAGTTAATTTGGGTGTAGCAACTCTGGATGCCATAGATAGTACAGGAAGAGTTTACAAAGATGCCTCATGGGTGCCGTTTAAGGCTGATCAATTAATGTCGCAACCAATCAGACTGGATTCAATTTTTAGTCCTGTGGCCAGGAAATTGAGCCCGGAAGATTCATTGTATCTCAGTTTTTATTATCAACCGCAAGGTGTTGGTGATGCACCTGAATCTCATGATTCGCTATTACTCGAATATTCAAGATTTACAGGGAATATGGTTTTTTCGCATATGGATTCTGTTATAGTAGCTGCAGATCTTTATATGCAAAATCCTTCAGATACCATTTGGCCACTTGATACACTATGGGCGCCAACCGGGTGTAATCCAATTATTTTCACTATTAATTATAAAATTTTGGTTTGGGGCGATTTAGTGGAAGTTGCCTGCGATTCAGTATTTGTTCCTGAAGTTGTCTGGGATCCGATTTGGAACTCAGAAGGGATGAGCCTTTCCGAATTTAATGAAAAATATAGTAGGGATATGGTTCAGGTAACTATACCGATACTCGACACAAACTATTTTAATAGTGAATTTAGATTTAGATTTAGAAATTTAGCAAGTATTTCAAATGATAACTATCCACCATCATGGAAAAGCAATGGCGACCAATGGAATATTGACTATGTTTATTTGAATAATAATCGGTTCATTGGGGATACCACTTACAGAGTATTATCATTCTCACAGCGCGCACCTTCATTTTTAAGTAATTATGAAGTTATGCCCTACCGTCAATACAGATATAATCCAACGGTAAACATGCAGCAAGAATTTAGAATGTATATTACAAATTTGGATAATATAGAGCATAATACTAAATATTCTTACCATGTTAAACAAGTTAATGCAGATTTTGGATTCAACTATTTCGGAGGAAGCTGTAATCTAAAACCATTCTATGAGGTAGGGTTTCAGGAATGTGTGGATTGTGGCAAAGCTCATGCTTGCCCTCCGGTTATGTCAAACTTTGCCATTGATGATAACATTGATTCTGCTTCCTTTATTATTACACATTATATAAGTGATTCGTCTGACCAATACTCAATAGTTGATTCAGCGATTTACCGTCAGGGATTTTATAATTATTATGCATACGATGATGGAGTTCCTGAACTTGGTTGGGGAGTAGATGGCGCTGGAGGTGCTCAGGTAGCATATCAGTTTACTCTCAGTACACCCGATACTTTATGGGGAGTTCAAATGTATTTTAACCGGACACTTAATGATGCTAATGAGTTTTATTTTGATTTAATAGTTTGGGATGATAATGATGGGAAACCAGGTGAAATATATCACAGGCTTGAAGGACAAAAAGTAAGTTGGGCAGAGGGGCTCTATTCTTTTTATCCATATATGTTTGATGATCCATTGTTTATGGTTGGTACTTTTTATGTTGGGTGGGAGAAAGATGAAAAAGATAACTTCAATATTGGTATGGATGCCAATAATAACCGTCAAGACAAAATATTCTATAAAACAAATATTGATTGGTTTAATGCATCATATCCGGGAGCATTACTTATACGACCAATTGTTGGATCAAGCCTTATCTTATCTGAAAGTGAGCCAATCAACTCAGTTAGAAATCAAAACATAAAAATTTATCCGAATCCTGCTTCCACCTATTTTTCAATTGGAAATAAAGATATTAGTAATAATCCAAAGGCAGAGCTTACAATTCTAAGCATGTTTGGTCAAAAAGTTCATTATCAAAAAGGTATTGAAACAAAAGTTAGTACAAGCAATTTAAATCCAGGAATATACATTGTAAAAGTAGTTAGTGGCAGCAAGCAATATTCTGAAAAATTATTAATAAACAGATGAGCGAAGAACCAATAACAGATACTTCCGAGGACTATGATTTATATGAACATCATAATGTTGTAGTAGATCCCGGCCAATCACCCACCAGAATAGATAAATTTCTTTTAGGAAAGATAATAAATGTTAGCCGAAATAAGATTCAGCAAGCGGCTACAGCAGGTAATATACTGGTTAATAAAAAACCTGTTAAATCAAATTACAAAGTCAGACCAAATGATGAGATTTCTGTAGTTATGACATATCCCCCAAGGGACGTGGAAATACTACCTGAGGAAATTCCGTTAGTTATCGTTTATGAAGATGATGATGTTATATTAATAAATAAGCAAGCAGGTCTTGTTGTACATCCTGGTCACGCAAATTATACCGGTACTTTGTTAAATGGATTAATGCATTATTTTGCCAGCACAGGCCAAACAAATGTTGAAAATGGATTTGGTTACATGGTTCATCGGATTGATAAGGATACTACTGGTCTTTTGTTGGTTACAAAAAATGAAATGGCTCAAACAAAGCTTGCAAAGCAATTTTTTGATCATACTGTTGAAAGAGCCTATGAAGCATTAGTGTGGGGTGACATTGAAAGTGAGGAAGGTGTTATTGAAGGACACATTGGGCGAAGCCTTAAGGATCGTCGCGTTATGACAGTTTTTCCAGATGGGGAGTATGGAAAGGAAGCTATTTCTCATTATAAGGTATTAGAAAGATATGGCTATGTAACCAGAGTTGAGTGTAGACTTGAAACCGGAAGGACTCATCAGATAAGAGCCCACTTTACATTTCTGGGTCATCCACTTTTTAATGATGAACGATATGGCGGTAATAAGGTCTTAAAGGGAACCACATTTACTAAATACAAACAGTTTGTCCAAAATTGTTTTAAAGTTATTCCGCGTCAATCATTACATGCCCGCTCGCTTGGTTTTATTCATCCAACATCAGGAAAAAGCATGTTTTTTGAGTCGGAGTTACCAACTGATATGAGAGAAGTACTAGAAAAATGGGATGGATATGTTTCTCATCGTGCACTCGATTACAATGAAGACTAATCTCCGATAATGATTACTTTGTAAGTATTATTTATTTGTGATGAAGATAGCTTTATCAGATATGCCCCTTTTTTATTTGGGAATAGATCAATTATTAAATAGTTAGTAGCGATTTCATCAATTATATAACCAGTTTCCTGCCCTATTGAATTAAAAACTCTTATCGAATAGTCTTTAGGTATATCACCACCAAATGCCAGCTTTATTTTTCCTTTACTCGGATTAGGTGAAATATTTGGCAGGACTTTTATATAATCTTTACTAATTAGTGTATCACTACCGTTTGCAGTTGAAACAATCAGTTGTACATCAAATTCTCCGACATTGTGATAAGTTATTTTTCCGGGCTCCTCCAATTCAGAATATTTGGGTGTTCCTCCTTCAAATTGCCAATTATATCCAGTTATGTTTCCAAATGAAGTATTAATAAAAGCAACAGACTCTCCTACGATTATTGATTTTGGTTCACCTGAAAATCCTGCAAAAATATTTGGCAGGACTTTTATATAATCTTTACTAATTAGTGTATCACTACCGTTTGCAGTTGAAACAATCAGTTGTACATCAAATTCTCCGACATTGTGATAAGTTA
>JABMPH010000376.1 GCA_013203805.1 Bacteroidota bacterium
AGGTGGCCTTTACTCCAATAGGGATCACTGTTTCATAATAGTAATAGGTATTGTGGTCGTAATTGTATTTATTTCTATAGGAATAAAAATTGATAAATGGTGCCAGGGTGAAATTCCTTGCAACATCAAATTCAAAGTCAGCATGTACAACGGGTAAAGGGTTGTCAACATATCCGTAATATCCCAATCCTATTCCAAGATTAAGTGTATTCCCAAACTTTTCAGGATAGGTGCGATCCTGAGCAATACTATTAAGTCCTGCAATCATTAGTAAGCCAATTAGCAGTAATGTGATTTTTTTCATTTTGTGGTATATATTTAATGTAGTTTATTACTCCCAATGGAGTTGATAATTCAATCTACTTAACGTTGTTTTTAGTTAGGTCGTTTATGGCAACGCCAAGTTCATCCATATCGTGCTTAAATTCCTTTTTAAAAGAAGTCCAACTATCAATTCCTTCCTCTTTGTACTCTTGTAGCTTCTTCTTCAGCTGTTTGCTTTTCAATTCCAATTCAGTCAATGCTTTTTCGTAAGGAGCCTTTTTATCTTTTTTTTGAGACACTAATTTCGTATTAAGCGCTGCTATATTCTTATCATAGATACTTATTTTTTGATCTAATTCAGTTTTAAAAGATTGAATAGAATCCTTTAATGCTTGGTTTAGATCAATTTTAGCTTCCACTACATTTTCTTTCGCATCCTGCAGATTTTCGCGTGCATTTTCAACTTTCTTTGTTGAGGACTCACATCCGCTTAATATTGTTCCGGCCAGAAGCGTGGCTACGGAAATTGTTAACATTATTTTTTTCATCATTTTTATTTTAGTAGGTTGTTAATGTTATTGAATAGCAAATGTATTTCATATGATTACAGAAAGTGTTACATAGTTCCTGATAAAAATTACATAATTCACACATTTATAATTGTTTAAATTGAATTTATCAAGTATTAAATTCGGCCTTTCTTTTCCAGAACCAGAAGTACAACACCCCCAATTATCAATACCGCACCAGCTACTGGAGGCCATTGAACTTGGTGATTATTTTCTTTGGTAATTTCAATTGAGCCTATATCGACTATTTTTTCAGTTGTTACAAAATTGAATCCGGTATAAGCTATCATAAGTATGCCAATGATAAGCAAAGCAATTCCTGAAGTTTTTTTCATTTTGATAATTATTTTTAAGACATTAATGATGCCGACGAGCTATTATTTATAATCGTTAATGGTGAAAACAAATCGGTTGAGGGTATAAGCTGCTCTTTAAAGCGATGCAAATATCTTTTGAATCTCCTCTTTTGTTTTGCCGAGTTTGATTTGGAGCCTTCCAATCAGTTCCTCTTTTTTACCTACTACCAAAAGTAAATCGTCATCGGTAAGTATAGCGAACTTTTGTTTTAACTTGGCTTTTTGCTAAAGCCAGTTTCCTTTTATACCTGTAGTATTCATGATGTATGTTTTTTAATTTATTAAATTATTTACAGTTCACAAAGATTCAACCATCACGGACGTAAATCATTACACAATTATAGGTAAGAGTTACATGATTCACACATTTAAAATATAATAACCTGCAGGAATGACACTAAATCATGGTTGTTTTGTCATACCGAGAAACAAGACCATGGAAAAAGAGCGCACATAGTGAGATGACATAAAATCTCCATTCTCAAAAATCATGAATTTTGTTTTTATCATCGAATTTAACGAATTAAACGAATTTTCGTTTTTCGCATTGCGAAAAACTAATCTGCTAAATCCGATGATGATTCTCTCATAATTTTTTCATGTACTATTCTACAATCAAAATGTACTAGATAATCATCTAATATACAAAATGTTCGCATAAGTTGTCATTGGCATCGAACGCAGAAAGCTTGGTGCCGCGGGCATGTAACTATGCCAATTAGTTAAGGATTTTCGTCATTGCGAACCTCGAGGGTTGGCCTAGTGTGTTGGCGTGAAGCAATCTCACTCGTTATTTATAATCCTTGATTAGGAAAGTATTAACGACTGAGTTTGCTTCTTCGCTCCGCTCATCGCAATGACGATCTTCGTCAACTTTGATTTCTTAACTAATTGGCATAGTTACATGATTCACACATTGGGTGATAGTAGGGGACAATCCTAAAAATCGGGATGGCAAGGCATAATTCCAACTAAAAATCTATTGATTTATTAGGCTCATTCTGAAATTTAATTGGTATAACTACAGATTAGCCGTAAATAACAGAAA
>JABMPH010000377.1 GCA_013203805.1 Bacteroidota bacterium
TAAGTATAATTTTGGCATTATTAATACAGCAATTAAAATAATATTCATTTTTCTCAATAATCTTTTTTTGTCGGGTTTCTTTACTAATTTTAACTCCTTATACTAATAAAAGCTGAAAAAATGAAACCCGATGAGAATATTAGCTTAAACCTCCGTGTTAGGGGAATAAAACAATCACCAACTCTGGCAATCAACGAACTAAGTAAAGCATTGTCGAAACAAGGTAAAAAGATTTATGCAATGGGTTTAGGACAATCACCCTTTCCTGTACCTTCGGTTGTTGTTGAAGCACTAAAATATAATGCACACGAAAAGGATTACTTAAACGTAAAGGGGCTTGAGGCACTACGACAGGCAGTTGCAAATTTTCATCGCCAAAAGGATAATGTAAATATTAAGGCGAAAGATGTAATAATAGGCCCTGGTTCAAAGGAGCTTATGTTTATATTACTAATGGTATTTTACGGGGATGTCATAACGCCGACACCATGTTGGGTCTCTTACGGCCCGCAGGCTAAAATAATTGGGAGGAATATCCAATTTATCCACACAACTTATGAAAATAAGTGGCGTATAACTGCTAAACAATTAAGTGAGTTTTTGACTAGTGAGAACGACCATTACAAACCGAGGATATTAATCCTAAATTACCCTTCCAATCCTGATGGTGGGACATACAATCCCAATGAGTTGAAAAAGATTGCCAAAGTCGCCGGTAAGCACAAATTAATAATATTATCTGATGAAATCTACGGTCAGCTTCATTTTAAACGAAGGCACGTATCGATTGCCCAATATTACCCGGAAAGAACGATTATTAGTTCCGGGATATCAAAATGGTGCGGCGCAGGGGGATGGCGATTGGGAACATTTGCTTTTCCACCAAAATTTGAATGGTTGCTTAATGCAATGGCTGCAGTAGCAAGTGAAACCTACACATCGGTTTCAGCCCCCATACAATATGCTGCCGTACGGGCTTTTAAGGGCGGTATTCAAATTGAAAGGTATTTATGGCATTCGCGCCGTATTCTGGAACAATTGGCCAAACAATGTACTGATATATTAGTTATTGGAGATATAAAAGTGCATTTACCCGATGGTGGGTTTTATCTGTTCCTCGATTTTACCCAACTTAATGAAGCACTTAGATCGAGGGGAATTGTAAGAAGTAGCACCCTATGCGAAAAACTACTTAATGATACAGGTGTTGCCATACTTCCCGGAGAAGCATTTCAACGTCCGCCGGAAGAATTAACAGCCCGCCTTGCTTTCGTAAATTTTAACGGAGCTTCTGCCTTATCGGCGAGTGAAACAATCCCTCTCAGTGAAAATCTTCCTGAAGATTTTACCAGCTATTATGCCGGTAACGTTATCGAAGGGATGCATAAAATTGTTGAATGGATTAAGAATTGAAAAATATTTTGATATTTTTACGAATCTTAGGCTAAATACATGACTCGACCATTACTCTTCAATCATATCCCTAAAACAGGTGGCACTACACTCAGAATAATACTAAACAGGGTATATGGGGTAGATAAGGTTTTCTTTATTAACAGTAAGAATATCAATGAATCAGTTGAGAAATTCAAGCATATGGGTGTAGCCGAACGAAATAGCTACAAGGTTATTTCGGGTCATGGTGCGGAGAGGTTTGCTGATTTGATTGAAAATCCGTTTAGGGTCAGTATTATCCGCGAACCGATTTCCATGTTTATTTCACAATATCATTACCTCAGACAGAGTACAAACTCCAATTTCCTTGCAGATGTTAGCACTTTAAAATCTGAGGAAGATTATCTGGATTATGCAATTGGTATGGGACAAGATAACCTGCTAACCAGATATTTCTCCAATTCAATGCAATGGCTTGCCAACCCCAATATTCAAATTCCAAATATGGAAAAGAATGGAAAAGATCTTTTAGGTCAAGCCAAAGAAAATTTGCTCAATTACAACTTCTTAACCGATCTGTCAAATTTTGATAAGGGGATTTTTAGATTATCACAAGAATTAAGATGGAGTAGAATACCAATGTACAGACCAAGCAATATAACACCAAAACAAAACAAACAAGTTAATTTTTCCGATAATTATTATAATCGACTAAAGCATATACTCAGGTGGGATATTGAATTATATGATTATTTTAAGAGTGAAAAACTTGATGCAATATTCTCCGAAACAAAGGTAGGGTATAGTTATAAGCTATTTATGTGGAGACAAAATGGGATTTCAGGGTTAGCGAGACTTATGGGCAAGAATTAGTAATTTCAATTGTATGTTGTTGAGGGGTGGTCTCAGCAATCATCTCAAATATATATTATGATAAGATTAATACAAAATGCCTATAACTATCTGGAACGGACTGCAGTAATAAGCAATGGTGCTAATTATACATATAAACACCTCCTTGATGCTTCAGAAAGTATTGCAATAAAATTATTGGACGGGAAGAAAGATTTAGCTGAGGCCAGAATAGCCTTTATTGTTCCCCCGGGTTTTGATTATGTTAGTATTCAATGGGGAATATGGCGGGCAGGAGGAATCGCAGTACCTTTGTGTGTAAGCCACCCAATTTCATCTATAAAATATGTTTTACAAGATTCACAAGTTTCAACTATTGTATTTTCAAGAGAATTTGAAACCCTGATTTCACAGCTATACAGTGATCCTAATTTACGGTTTGTTAATATAGATCAACTTAAAAATGAAACTGGAATATTACCAGTAATTGAGGATGATCGAAGGGCAATGATAATATATACAAGTGGAACTACAGGTTCACCAAAAGGCGTTGTATCCACTCATCAAAACATTGAAGCACAGATAACCTCATTAACTGTGGCATGGGAATGGAACCAAAACGACCATATCTTGAACGTATTACCAATGCATCATGTTCATGGAATTGTGAATGTATTATGCTGTGCCTTATGGAGTGGAGCATGTTGCGAATTTCTAGACAAATTTAATCCTGAAAAAACATTCATTATATTCTGTAAAAATGAGGTCAACATTTTTATGGCAGTACCTACAATTTACTTTAAGCTAATATCATATTATAATGAGCTTCCGGGTGACATACAAAAATCAATAACTGAGTCTCTAAATAAATTTCGTCTAATGGTTTCGGGATCAGCAGCACTTCCCATTTCTATTTTTGAGAAATGGAAACAAATAAGTGGTCATACGTTGCTTGAACGTTACGGAATGACAGAAATCGGAATGGCAATTAGCAATCCGTACAAAGGGGAAAGAAAAGCAGGCTATATTGGGCAACCATTACCCAATGTTCAAGCAAGGCTCATTGACGAAAACAATATGCCGGTTGAAAATGAAGGTGGTGAAATACAGATTAAAGGGCCAAATGTATTTAAAGAATATTGGGGCAAACCATTGGAAACTAAAGATTCATTTACCGCAGATGGTTGGCTTAAAACAGGGGATATTTCTGTATATGAAAATGGGAGTTACAAAATTCTAGGAAGAAATTCAGTAGATATAATTAAGTCGGGTGGCTATAAAATTTCAGCATTGGAGATTGAGGAAGTATTACGATCGCATCCTCAAATAAAGGATTGTGCAGTGGTTGGACTTCCTGATGATGAATGGGGTGAGATAATTGCTGCAAGTTTGGTAATTGATGATAAGAAAATAAATATAAATGAACTCAACGAGTGGCTCAAAAACAAACTACCTAACTATAAAATACCTAGTAAATATATAATACAAGACGACCTTCCAAGAAATATGATGGGAAAAGTGACTAAAAAAGAATTAATTAGCCTTTTTAACGCCGAAAGAGTTAAAGAATAAAAATAGCTCGGTTCGTGGTAATTATGCATCAACCTTCATACAATTTACCCCTAACATTCCAACTAAATCAACACTATTTATCCAATCCCAAATCAACAACATTTGCCTCAATGGGTTCAAGATACCATGTTGGTTCACTAACACCATTACTTGTTGCCCATGTACCAAATTTTGGATATGCAAATAATATATCAACCTTTTCTTTTGGACTTTTATATGTACCAGCTGTTATAATTTCCATCCCCCAAGGCAAGCCATTTGATGTTTTATAATCTCCGGCATCATTAACCGTATTAAACAAAGCAGTATTTATTGTAGCTGTTTGAGGGAATCCACTTCGATGCACCTCATGGCTTCTATTACCTGTTCTAAATAGATATAACTCAGGAACAAAATCAGCAGCATTATCATTAAATACAATTGTAAACCTAAGGGTATCAGGAACCTCAGTTGGACCTGAACCATTATTTTGATATTCATTATTGGTTGTTACAAAAACATCATTTGTTAGAATCAACCCATTTGTATTGTCCGGATCTAAGTTAACATCACCGCTAACACTTTCAATAATATTATCTGCAAAAGGTTCCTTGGTGTTTGTATATAACATCAGTGCAATTCCATTGTGTAAGCTTGCTCCAATTGCATCAATACTCACTTTGAAACTTGCTTCAACAAGGTTAAGATCAGCATCTTTGATTATTTTTACCTGATTGGACATAACTAAATCATTAAAGTCGAAATCTCCCAATGAAGGCCATAAATCTTCAAATGCAACTACTTGTTTTCCATCTTCAGGGAAATAAGTAATAAATGCTCCATCTCCATCATCAGGCAATTGATCCCAACGATCAATAACGCCGTCACCATCTGCATCACATGAAATTTCGAAGTTATCAAGAAAGTTTCCAACACTTTGACTACTACTAGCTGATGATATTGATTCGAATACAAAAACAGTTGTAGTTTGATCGGCCGGCACATTGTATGAACCAGAATAATGTCCCCATGCAGTTGTACCATCACTCATCGTAGCCTGAGATACTGCTGTTTCAACTGTTGCACCAATTTTTACCTCTGCAACGTCAACACCACTTCTTCCACGATGCCAAACAGACCAGTATATAGTAGAACCAGGCTCCAAGCATAGCTCCTGAAATAAAGCTGCAACCTGATTTGCATTAAGTTCGAAAAATTGTCTTCCTTCTTGAGCTGGTACGCCTTGAAAACCACTTACCCACATTTCAATTTTATTATCAGTGGCAGTGGTTTCCCAACCTGGAACTGCATCTTCATTATACAAACCCCAACCTGAAGCACGATAAGGTAGTTCAGCACCTCCATTTTCCATGGGATTATCGCATGCAGTACAGCTAACAACATCTGTTGATTTTAATGATGGATAAATATAATCAACAGTAGGACCCAATACAATTGTCATTTGTCCTAATTCCTCAATCTTAATTTTATCTGTAGTAACAGGAAAATAAACATAAAAATCAGCATCTTCAGGAAAATTAACTTCAAACGTTGCTGTATTATTATAAACTATTTTATGATCAATAACAGTTCCCTGATCATTAATAATCTGAATATATTCAAGTTCTGTTGAAACGTTCAAAGGATTATCAAGGGTAATCGTTAATTCACCCTGCTTACTAGCCGACCAATTAAAATCGGCAGAAACATCCAATTCTAACATACTTTGTGTTATTTCTGGTTCCGGGTCATCAGTTTTTTTATTGTTGCATGAAATTATGCTTATTGCTAGAAGCAGTAAAGATGTTAGTCTATAAAGTTTCATGAGTAAAGCCCTTTCTTTTTTGTTCAAATATAATACATAAGCATTAGCAATGCAAGTGCCACAATTTCAATCAAAGCATAAACACCATAAGAACCGAACAATAACTACAATAAATAAAAATTTGTTTTCCATAATTGGGAATTATATTTCATTATGAAAAAACTTCTCACCAAGCTATTCTCGGAATTATGACTATGGAATAGCCAATATTATCTGGATGTATGGTATATTGGTCATGAACCTTTCTTCCCCATAAAGTGTCACCCCCTACTCCCATTTGCAAATGATCAAAGTTCCAATGAACAACCTTTCCAGCCTCAATATCTGCACCATATTTTGACGCTACTGGTACTAATCCTGAGGCAGACATACCTCCCCCTTTACCAACTTTAAAATCAAGTTCAGATGCTGCGAAGTGCCAAACACTGCACGAAAGAAATTTACTATCCAACGGTTGAACAGTAACATACAAACTATCCGATTCCAGTGTCATCCATCTAACATCAGTTTCATTACCGATTTCCTGTGGTCGTGGATAGCGATGAAACTGATCCTCCACCCTACCTTCATAAATTGCTATTTTACCGGATGATTTCCTATCCCAATAGGTTTCGTGCGGACCACGACCATACCAGCTAACGTTTGAATAACTTTGAGGCATCATCATAGATAAACCAACTCTTGGAATATTCGGGAGTGAATCTGATAATATTCTAAAATTATAATCAATAATTATTTCACCCATTGCTGTTAAAGTATAATCCAGGATTAACTCAGCAATACTATCCGGAAAGCTATACATTGCTGATTTTGCACCCGCAAAATGAAGTATAATATCCTCATTTATCCAATCAAATGGAATATTAAAAACATGGCGGTATGTCCCAACCGGATTATAATCTTCAGGTACGTCAGGCCAATGGGTTGAAAATGGATATCTCTCATCTAAATAAATCGGATAATCGTAACCTTGCACTTCCCAGTTTGCCGGCACTGGAATAGTATTCCATTCAGAATCGTCAAGATTAATATCATAAAACTTTATAATACGATCCTTGGGTGATTTTACCCAATTGAATTTCCAATCACGGTACAAAGATAAGAGCCGGCAAGATTCTTCCCTCCTATTTTGCATTGCTTTTTCTTCTGATTCATAGGCAAAAAAATCAGCTTGGGGATCGAGTTTATTTACTCCAAATATTGTGTGATCGCTATGAAACTCGTTATGAACAATTTCATCCTGTTGAGTTAATGAAAGGCTATTTTGTTCATGTTTTGATGTGTTTAGAGATTCTTCACTTCGTTCAGAATGACAAAGGAAGGTATTGTGTTCTAAAAAACTATCTCCCTGTTTTTGAGATAAACATGGAACAAAGAACAATATAAATAGAAGGCTGAATATATTTTTTGCCATAATTATTGTTTCATGAAATCTTCTTTAAACACTGATCTTAATCTGAAAATTAGCTCAATGGCATTATCCAGTGAGAAAATAATTGGTGGTTTAATTTTAATAACGTTACTGTCTTTACCATCTACACTCATAAGTATACCTAAATCCTTCATTCTGTTTGCCAAATATGCAGTTTTATCTGTGAAAGGATTTTTGTTTTGATCAACAAGTTCAAATCCTAAAAATAGTCCCTGACCACGCACATCACCAATTATTGAGAACTCATTTTGTAGATTATATAGTTCTTTTTTCAGAAATCCACCAACTTCCAATGCATTTTTTTGAAGATCTTCATCCTTGATTACACGAAGAAGCTCGAGCCCGATGGCGCATGAAACCGGATTGCCTCCAAAGGTGTTAAAATATTCCATTCCATTAGCAAAAGCCTCTGCAACAACTTGGGTACAAACTACTGCAGCCAAAGGATGTCCATTGCCAATTGGTTTGCCAATTGTAACAATATCGGGAATAACATTATGCAATTGAAAACCCCAAAACTTACTTCCCACACGGCCACACCCTACCTGGACTTCATCGGCAATACATACTCCCCCTGATTGTCGAACCAGCTTGTAGGCCTTTGCCAAATAACCTTCAGGTAATTCAATTTGTCCGCCACAGCTTATAATGCTTTCGCAGATAAATGCTGCTATATTTCTATCTTTTGAATGTATATTATCTAGTTGATCTTGAATATGTGAAGCATATTTTGGGCCTGTATTTTTACCCTGATACATACCTCTGAAGGAATCAGGCAATGGGACAATATGTGTATGCTCAGGTGCTCCATTTCCACCTTTACCATCAAATTTATATGAACTGATATCAATGCATCCGGAGGTATTACCATGATAGCCTACTTCAACCGCGATAATATCCTTTTGCCCGGTTACAGCTTTGGCCATTCGTAAAGCAAGTTCATTGGCTTCACTTCCAGAATTAACAAAATGAACTACAGATAGTTCATCGGGGAAAGTGCTCAGTAACTCCTCCGCAAAATCATTGATATTATTATGAAGATACCGTGTGTTTGTGTTTAAAATAGACATCTGATTTCGGCCTGCTTCAACAACTCTGGGATGCTCGTGGCCAACATGCGCAACATTATTTACAGTATCTAAATACTTGCGTCCCATATTATCCATCAAATAAACTCCCGAACCTCTTACAATTCGTAAAGGTTTGGAATAAGGTAAACTTAAACTCTTTCCAAGATGCCTATTTCTGTAGTTAATTAATTTTGAGTCTTCAATTGTCTCATTAACAATCAGATTCTTATTCGTAAAAAGAATATTTGGATCAGGACAGATACTCTTCCAAACATCAATCTTATGAGGATAGGTAACTCCGGGAAAGTCATGTTCATTTCCTAACATATCCAACATAACCTGAAAATGTAAATGGCTTTCCCAATTCCCGTTTTCTTCAGGCACACCAAGTTCACTAATCTTCTGACCTCTTTTTATAATATCACCTTTCCTTAGGTCCATCACACTATCAACACTTTGATGTCCGTAAAGTGTATAAAAACTGAATTTATCAATATTGTGTTTTAATATTATAAGTCCTCCATAATCCTTATCACCTGTACTAACAACAGCAATTTCCACTTCCCCATCAAATAACGCGTGGACGGGAGTATGGGCAGGCAACCAAAAGTCGATTCCGAGATGAACACTTCGAAAAACTGATCCGTTATTGCTTTCAGTTTTAAAGGCATCGGTTACATAAAGTGGTCGCGGTTCCAAATATCCACCTGCAATTATTGCATCAGGATTTTTACTTTGCAATTGGCTTAATTTAAACGCCATTATATCACTATCATTATACTCAGTTTCATGGCCTAACCAGGTACTTTCAACACTCATATCTACCAACAGAACCTCATTCCTGCCAACAGTAGGAAAAAGATCCAACAATGAAAAAGATTGTTTTTTTGCCCAATCAATGAAATGTTTATAGTTTGGATGAGGTGTATACCCACAAGCATTTCGGAAACTGCACGTGGCAAAATTGGCATCAATATTAATCCACTTATTTAGAACATCCCATGCCGGATTTTCACTGATAAGCAAGTAATCATTTTCAGGTTCTTTTTGTTTATTTATTGCCGATTTGGTTACACTTATGATTAGTCGCATGGCTACAAGAGTGTAGAGTAATTCCAATTCATTTTCTGTTATAGGAAAACTACTATGATAGCCGGCAACAATTGGTAATGATGCATCAAGAACATCCTCTTTAGTCATCACTGCATAAGCGATGGTAATGGCAAGATCGTTAATAGTTCGAGTATGGATTGCATCGCCATAATCAATGATCGACACAACTTTGGTAACTGTCAAATCCTCACTTACGATAATATTATTATCATTTACATCATTGTGAACTACACTTTTCCTTAGTTTCGAATACTGCTGAGCTTTATTATCAAATCTATCAAGGAAATATTCAATAATTTGTTTCTGATTATTGCTAAATAGATGGATGTACTTAGAAGTCCATGATGCTTGTGCTATGTCCCATTCAAAATCACGATGGGCAACTTGATGGTCAAAATCAGATAAAGCCGATGTTATTAACCCTGCATGCTCTCCAAGACTCTTGAGCAGTTCCTCATTAATTGGGTTAATCGTAGACCATAACCTTCCCGGCACCCACGAAAGTAATCGTACGATTCTAGTTTGTCCATTTTCGTCAATTATAGTGCTAGTTAAATCACCATGCATATTAGGAATAACACAAGGAGAGTTACTAACCAACCTGCTAGTGTGTAAATGAACAAGAATAGAATTTTGATATTCGATGTATTCAATATCTGCACCAGGTCGGCTAACTTTTAGCAGATAGCAATCTACGGAAGTAGTAATCTTAAAATTAAAATCAAATTCTCCCGGCAATGGAGTTATATCACCTTCAAGATTGTACCAATGACTTGCTATACTGGTGGCTTGGTTTGCGGTAATTTGAATTGATAAATATTCAGAATTCATATTATTCATTAATTAGAAGTAATAGATAATGTGCTGCCGACCAGCTAAAATTCTCCGATTCAAGTCCCTGGCCTGTAACTGGGTTATAATTTTCACGAATTGAAGAGCCTGAGTCAAGCAGACCTTGGGCATTGTGAAACAACTTATATGTAATATCATCCGCATCATTATCATAGCCATAGTTTCTTAAGCCAACAATACCGAAATAGGCTTGGTCTATCCATGTAGGTCCACGCCAATAGCCACCGTCAGGTTTGAATTTCGGATGATCAGCACTCAATGTTTGCAATGGCACCAACGTATTGAACAAAGTTGTATCTATCATATTTTTTTTAATTGCAAAAGCCTGCTCCTCAGTTGCAATATTAGCCCACAATGGAATCCATCCTTCGCATCCCATTTCTTCTACGAAAGTGCTACCATCAATTGATGTTGTTTGATTAACAATGGATACATCTCCTTTAAAAACATAGTATCATCGTCTTGCTCATATACTTTCCAGACCGCCCACGCCGAAAGTGGTGGTTTCGTGTTTCTATAATTATGATTCTCGATGGTTGTATCTCGATAAATACAATCTGCAATAAATCCATCATCGTCGACAAAGTCATACATTGCTCTGATTTGGTCTTTTGCCAATTGTGAATCATACTGAACAAGAGCAACTGCATGTTTCCAACTATCCCAGGCCCACATTCCATGGAACCACTCGTAATGATAACTTGGGAACAAGCCACTATGTTTTAGTTCACCGGCAGGAATTCGCCAATTATTTTGTAGTGTTAATGTGGTCTTTGCCATTAGATTCCTATATGCAGTATCATCCCAGGCAGTATCCATTTTTGAGTACAGAGTTTTCAGTTGATACTCTTTTTCCCAAATCCTCTCCTGTAAATACTTAGTAGGATTTATTGTCATTGAATCAATTGCATATTGCTCATTTTGAATGTTGTATTCAGGAAAAACAAAACTATGCGACAATATCAATTGCTTCGTTTTTCCTGAATCAAGTGTGAATTCCATCAACTCCAAAACATAAGAAGAATCAGTAGTTTCAGTAGCAACTATTTCATCACCATAGGATTGAATTTTACCAATTGCCTTACTCAAATCAGAATCAATAATTATGAGATTATTTTGTTTACTAATATTAAGATTTTTGGAAATCAAACCACCAATCCAACTTGGTGAAAGTGAAATTGTATGATCCGACAAATTCACAACCTCCGTAATAATTATTGCAGTATGCGCTGAACCAAAATAAAGAGTTTGTGTAATTCGTAATTGATCATTCTTAAAAACCTGCTTAAGATGACTGTTGTACCCTTCGTATGTTATGGTAAACTCATTCCAATCAATTTGTTTTTCAATATTATTATTAAAAAGAATTAACTGGCTTAGAACCTTGCTACACCAATGACCATTTTCCTGAGTCATAAGGAAGGGGCCTGCAAACCCTCCATAATTATGAGAATCCTGGGGAAATCCATATGCAAACCAAGCTCCCTGATCAGAAAATGCCAGATAATTTCTATCATAGGGATTTTGGGGATTTGCATTATAATCAAGAATATTTGGAATTTGATTGGTTATTATTTGTAAACTTTGTCTTTTCTGACAATTGCAGCTTAACAGAAACGACACCAATGCGAAAGTGGAGATAGCTAAAACTTGTCGTAACATATGAACATACATCTGATTTACTGACATTTGTAGTTATTATTTGAAGTTCAGAAACTCTTTTGGGCAAATATACATAGAGTAGTTTACTTCTTTTGTAAAGTATAATTTTTCTTTAATTCGATTAGTTGCTCATTCGTTAAACCTTCAGGTTCGAATCCAGCCTGTTTGCACATAAACCAAATTTTGGCCGATTTACTAACTATATCAATACTGTTAAATGTGTCGATCACGTTTTCTCCGATGGCAAATACGCCATGTTTTTCCCAAAGAACCACATCATGATCTTTGAACTCTTTTAATGTCTTTGATGCAATATCAACTGAACCAGGAATTGTATAGGGAACAAATCCAATACCTTTTGGGATAAACATCAGTACCTCAGGATGCATACCCCAAATAATATTATTTATCAACTGTTTTGATTTAATATCCTGACAATGAGTTAGGGCAATTAGTTCAGTGGCATGGGTATGTATAATAACTTTTTCCTTACTACCCCTATGTGCAATTTTGTTGTGAATGGAGAGATGAGTTGCCAACTCAGAGGTAGGCTTAAGCTCAGGTACATCCTTTTTATTCAATGTAAAAATATAATAGGATTCTCCATCCTCACTTATTTTAATGATGAGTAGGTTTTTTTTAGGCCACCTTGCAAGATCACACATTCTTCTCCCAGTGCCAGTTACTAAAAAGTATTTGTTTGCCAGATTAGGATAGGAATCGGGCAATCTAGAAATAGGGAAGTTTGTAACATCATCAAGCTCACCAACTATCAGATCGTTAATATTCACAGAAATATTACCGGCAATATGTTCGGCCCAACCTCTTTCCCAAAGATATTGAGCAACTTCCGTTACTTGTGAGGTAATATCCTTTAGTTTTTTATTCTGCTTTAATATTCCTTTCATTATATATATTTTATGATTTTCTTTGTTTAGTACTATTTTAATAATCTGCTCATCAATACCCAATTGTAATCTCATCTAAAAACAACCAAGCATTGCTACCAGCACCGCCATGCCAACTTGGACATTGTAACAATGGTTTAATAATCAACTTAATATACTTAGCCTGTATTGAGTTTTGAATATTGAACAATTCACCTGAAATATTGATTTCACCCTTATTTTCTTTCAACAGTACATCCGATAATACCGAAACATCCAACTCTGTTTTTTCAACCATTGACGGGAAATTTATTTGCTCATAAGCTACCTCATAATTTTCAGGATGTTCCAGTGAAGCATACATTGGACAATAGATGTCGGTATTGTACTCCTGCCCTGCTCTTTCATACTGAACAGGTCGGGTACTGTCGTGATCCTTCATCCATTGATAAGTCTGTTCAAAATTATAACCATTGCCAGCTTCATTTCCAAACGACCAAGTTACAATACATGGGTGGTTTTTATCACGTTCAAACATCCTGATTGTTCTATCAAGAAGTGCTTCAAGCCAGGATGTATCCTTCGCCAAACTCTTTTTCCCATATCCCATTCCATGAGATTCAATATTTGCCTCATCAATAACATAGAGTCCGTATTTGTTACAGAGCTCATACCACATTGGATCATCAGGATAGTGACATGTTCTTACCGTATTTATGTTATGCTTTTTCATCAAAGTAATATCCTTAATCATAGATTCCTTATAAACCACATGCCCCGTAAATTCAATATTGTCCTTTTTATCAAATACATTGTTACCAACCGGGTCATAAACTTGAGCATGAACTAGCAAATTTGTTTTCTTCTTATGAATATCCTTCTCCTCAACCTTAACATCAACCTTTAAGCTACCATCCTTATAATCGTTTATTAGTAGTGATTGTACAAAGAAATCGCTTATTGAAATCTTATTTTTAGCATAAATAAACACATCTCTCTCAATTCCACTAATCCGCCAAAAATCCTGGCATTCCAGATATAATCCATCGCTCCAGCGATAAACTTCCAATGCAAGTGTATTTTTTCCTTTTACAAGATATTTTGGAATATCCCATTCGGATGGAGTTTTTGATCCTTGAGTATAGCCAACTTTTTCACCATTAATCCAGAGATAAGCTGCTGATTTTATTGCTCCAAAATGCAGGAATACCGTTTTCCCATCCCATGAATCAGGCACTTCAAAATCAAGTAGGTATGATCCTACCGGATTATTAGTACGAATTAACGGAGGCTGAGGATGCTTATCAAAAGGATAATCAGTATTTACATAGATTGGGGTTCCATAACCTTCAATCTCCCAGTTGGATGGTACCGGAATTTCATCCCAACCTGAAATATCAAAATCTGTTTTGTAAAAATCCATGGGTCGTAATTCATCATCAGATGAATATTTAAACTTCCACCTACCGTTCAAACTTAAATAATATTCCGACTCCTGAAATTCTCCTAACTTTGCCAAATCCACATCTTCGTAATTAACAATATTTACATGTGGTTTTTCTTTATTAATATCAAATATTTTTTGATTTTCCCAGTCTTTCTGTTGGGCTGTTAAACAGATACTTACGACAAGAAAAAGGAATATATAAATTTGCCTCATACTATTATCTGTTTTATATGCAACTAATGTTTATATTTTTGACTCTTGTAAAGTGTAAAACTAAATAATTATCAAACCATAAACCATGAAACCATTTAAATCGATTTTACTAACGTTTGTCATAATATTACTATTATCAAATATAGGATATTCTCAAAATAACGTTATTTCAAATAATGACAACCCAACTCCTCAATGGGTAGACATGATGAAGGATATTAATGTAAACTTCTATGATGTTCAAAAGACTGCTGATAGCTATTATGAGAATCACTCCAGGGGAAAAGGAAGTGGATGGAAGCAATACAAACGATGGGAACATTTTACAAAACAGCGCGTTTATCCTTCAGGTAATCGTATTAATCATACTCAGGTATGGGATGAAATTACTAGATTTAACCATGAATATCCTACTGGTAACAGAAATAGCAGAAGTGGATGGACAACACTTGGGCCAACAACCTCAGTAGATGTTACAGGTCACTGGAACCCCGGTATTGGACGTATTAATGTTATCGCGTTAGATCCACTAGATCCTAATATTATTTATATTGGCTCACCATCAGGTGGATTATGGAAGACATTTGATGAAGGAGCAAACTGGATGCCGATGACTGATAACCAACCTATACTTGGAGTTTCGGCAATTGCTATTGATCACACAAATACTGACATTATTTATATTGGCACAGGTGATAAAGATGCAAATGATAATTATAGTATTGGTGTTTTAAAGTCAACCGATGGTGGCACAACATGGAATACTACCGGCCTTGACTGGACAATAAATCAAAACAGAACTATTTCCAAATTATTAATAAATCCAAATGACCCATCCATACTTTTTGCAGGGACTACCGATGGCGTTTATCGTACAACTGACTCAGGTGAAAACTGGACAAAGCAATATTCCGGAAACATCGATGATATGGAATATAAACCCGGCAATCCAAATGTAATTTATGCAATTACACAAAAGTTTTTTAAGTCGTTAGATGGGGGGGATACTTTTACAGAAATTGGTGGTATGAATACTGGGAGTCGTGCTCAAATTGCCGTTAGTGAAGATAATCCAAATTATGTTTACTACTTCTCATCCAATACAGGAATTTATCGTTCAGAAGATAGCGGGGATTCCTTTACATTTAGATCATCACAACCCACCGCTGGAAATCAGGCATGGTATGACCTTGCGTTTACTGTATCTCATGATAATGCTGAAGAAGTACATCTTGGCGAGTTTAATACATGGAAATCAACAAATGGTGCTGCATCATGGACGCAAACCACTGAATGGACATGGGGAAATCCAATAGGATACACCCATTGTGATATACATGAGATGGTTTTTTATGGTGGAGTGTTATATGTTGGTAGCGATGGTTTAATAAGTAAATCTACCAACGGTGGTTCAACATGGACAAATTTAACCGAAGGAATAAGTATAAGACAGTTTTACAAAATTGGAACATCTAAAAATGATCCATATAAGATTCTTGGTGGCTCACAGGATAATGGGACAAGCGTTTACACAACCGATCATTGGCACGAATGGCTTGGTGCTGACGGAATGGAATGTGTTGTTGATTATACTAATAGCAACCTGGTTTATGGCACTTCGCAAAATGGCATTTTCTATAAATCGAATAATGGCGGAAACAATGGTGGTATGAATATTTCACAACCAGGTGGAGGAAATTGGGTTACCCCTTTTGTTATTCATCCAACTGAGCCTAGTACTCTTTATGTAGGTTCATCAGAAGTAAGGAAAACTACAAATGGAATGAATAGCTGGACAACAATTTCAAACTTTGGAGTAGGTAATCTTGATAATCTGGCAATAGCCGAATCAAATGGAGATTATATTTATGCATCCAAAGAAGCCAAGATTTACAGAACAAATAATGGAGGCGATAGTTGGGCAAGTATTTCCAATGGTTTACCAAACCTTCAGATTTCATATATAGCTGTTCATCCAGAGGATCCGGAAACTATAGCTGTTAGCCTATCAGGATTTGATAGTGGTGAGAAAGTTTATATATCGGAAGATGCAGGCTCATCCTGGACAAATTATTCTGTAAATTTACCTAATATTCCCGCAAACTGCGTAGCATTTTCAGTTGGTAGCATTAATCCTCTTTACGTGGGAATGGATGTGGGTGTTTATTATATCGATAACGGACTTTCAGAATACACTCCATTTATGGAGAATCTCCCAAATGTAATAGTAAATGAGCTTGAAATAAACCACAGTGCTGGATTGATTAGAGCTGCAACTTATGGAAGAGGTTTATGGGAAGCTAATGTTATTATGTATGCTCCTACTGCCGATTTTGAAGCTGAACAAACAACAATTCCCATTGGCTGTAGTAATAATTTTATGAGTTTAGCACAAGGGCCTCCAGTTACTTATGAATGGACCTTTGAAGGTGGAACACCAGGTACTTCAAACGATGTAAACCCAACAGGAATTGTATATGATACTGAGGGAACATATAATGTACAATTAACTGTTACAAACAGTCTTGGCACCGACATCATGCTTAAGGAAGACTATATCACAGTAAGCGCATCATTGCTTCCTGCTACTAATTTTACTACTAGTGACTCAATCGCTTGTAGCAATAATGAAGTCGCATTGTTTGATATATCCTTATATTGCCCAGATGCATGGGAATGGAGTTTTACGCCGTCAACTGTTACTTTTGTTGGTGGAACAAATGCAAACTCACAAAACCCAGTAGTTGAATTCCACCCGGGTGTATACTCTGTTACACTTACCACAACAAATGCTGTTGGTAACAATTCACTAACTAAATCAAATTACATTCATGCAGGTGGAATGGAATTACCATTTATTGAAGATTTTGAATTTGATAACTTAAAAGATAATGGCTGGACAATAGAAAATCCTGACGAACAAAAAACATGGGATATTACCAGTGTACAAGGATCTGATCCCGGTGATAAAGCAGCCTGGATGAATATGATTGATTATCCTCGTTTTGGACAAAGAGACCGCATGATTAGTCCTGTTATGAATTTTACAGGTTTAACTAATCTCCACATGCAGTTTGAGCATGCATACGCACAAAGAGCTTTCCAAAAAGATTCGTTAATTGTATATATTAGTGGGGATTGTGGGGAAAATTGGTCAAGGATATTTGCAAACGGACCCGATGGAACTGGAGTATTTGCAACAAGTCCAAATACTGAAGATCCATTTGAACCTCAATCTAGCGAAGATTGGTGCGGTGAAGGTTATGGAAGTGAGTGTACTATACTCGATTTATCGGCATGGGAAGGCTCTCCCAATGTTAAAATTATGTTTGAATCCTATTGTCATTATGGAAACAACTTATATGTTGACAATGTATTAATCTCTAACAATGTAGGCGTAAACGAAATTTCCAATGAGAATGCTAAAATCGATATTATCCCAAATCCATCCTCCGGGATTTTCAATATCTCAGTTAAGGATTACAGTGGAGATATTGTTATTAAAGTAATAAGTCCACAGGGACAGATTTTGATGACGAAAACTAAACGGGGAATAATAAACAATTACTCTCAATCCATTGATTTAACAAGTCAGGCACAAGGAATATATTTTGTTGAGATTAGAACAAGTGATTCGAAAGAGATTAGAAAAATCGTAATCAGAAAATAGGGAGTACTAATACTTAAGTGTGCTTACATTATAATAATATAGCCAAAGATTCACAGATTAAAAAGGAAAATCATCCAATAATCTGTGAATCTTTGGCTCATTTAATTAAATATTTACCTGACGTTACTATCCGAACAATTTCCCTCACTTCACCTAACCAACATAACAGTCCCCATTTTAATTTCTGATGAAGTAGTTGAAGGAAAGGAACTACTATATGCAATTTTGTACACATATGCTCCTGGTAAACATAACTCCCCATCAAGTTTTCCATCCCAACCCTGTGAAATGTCATTTGTTTGATATATTAATGCTCCCCAGCGGTTATAAATTAATAGAGTGAAAGGTGCTATATCTATTGTGTTTGTCACGGGTTTAAATTCATCGTTCAATCCATCACCATTGGGTGTAAAGGCATTTGGGAAATACATTTTTATAAGTTCTGGCGGTGATGAAAAAACAACATAGGATGAATCTTCTCCGATGCACCCGTCAACAGATTCAACTTTTGCCGAATACCAACCATCATTATTGATCCATAAAGTTTGCGTTGTGTCTCCGGTATTCCATAAATAATGTGAGAATCCTGTACCTGCATCAAGGTCAAATGGATCATCCATGAATATTGAGTCTTGTACTGCAAAATCAGGGAATAGTGTTGGATATATAATTACATCAACTGATACCTCTGAATAACAATCTACAGTATCAGTTGCAATAACAGAATATGTACCTGCATGACTTGGTTGCATATTATGAATGATCAAATTCATATTACTACTTGTATCTCCATTGGGCTCAGTCCACAAATAAGTGGTACCTCCATTGCCGAACCAAACATGGGCTTCCAAATTCAGAGTCTCAGCTTGACAGATTTCAGATGAGCCGTAAACAGAGACATCTAATTCTGAGTAGATCTTGACAGTTCCTAAAAAATAATCTACAGGGATAGTAAGTCCGGTTGAGTTATGAAAGAAACCTGCTCCGGGCGACCCATCCCACTCCACAAAACTAATCCCCTGATCATTTGCCTGAAATACCAGGTCTGCAATGGTAGTGTTGTCAGGCAATGTAACAGCAGTTGAAGCCCAATAGAGCTCTACTTTTCCTTCTGCTGGGAATAACATCACTTCCAATGAATCTTCCAACTGTGGATTTGCATTGGCAAAGCCCTGACAAACAATTAAATCTTCATTATATAAAAGCGTGGTTTTGAAATTTCCTACATCATTGAAATTACTTACAACAAGTGGAACAAAGGCTGAATTGCCCGGGCAAACCTCATCATCCCCTGCAACAGCCTGTAGTCGTATAGTAACCTCCTGGGGAACCTCCACAACAAAGGTTGTATCACATCCAATCTCATCCTTCACAACACAAGTGTAGTAACCAGCCGTAAGGTTAAAGAAACCTCCATCATTAATTTGAAAATTCAAACCATTATCATGAGAATAATATAAAGTATCTGATCCTCCCGAAGCAGTAATAATAATTGAACCATTATTCTGACCAACAGATGATGCACCTATTTGTATATCAATTATCTCAGGCGAATTTATATTCTGAATTATTACAGGGTTATTAATATACACCGATTGACAATCGGATGAATCCTTAACACGAACAACATAGCTACCGGATGATAAGCCTGTAAAGACACCCAGATTACTACTATATGTAGCACCATTATCAATTGAATAAAACAACATGCTACCCAGGCCATTAATTGCTGATATTATAATAGATCCATCCTGTTGATCACAATGTTCATGTGCATAATCTATTTGTTGTATAAGCAAATCACCTGCATCGAAAATGTTAAATGGCCCAATTTCAGTAGTACAATTATTACTGTCAACTACCTGTAATGTATAATTTCCGACAATAAGGTTATATATATCGATAGAAGTTCCAATTGGGTTACCCAGATCATCAACCCATTGATAGGTTAGTGGCGGGTTTCCTGTTATATCTAAACCACGTATAACTCCTGTACTTCCCCCACATGTTGTTGGACTAACTTCCAAATTTGTAATATCAGCAATAGCAGGTTGGTGGTATCCTACATATATAGAATCTATTGTGAAACATCCTACATTGTTCGTTACCTTTACCCAATACCATCCTGAATCGGCTACTGTAATATGGTTGCTCCCAATCTGCCCTGTACTCCATAAATAATTATGTGGACCACATTCGGCGTTTAATATAACTTCCTGACCATCACAAATTGTTGTATCTGATCCCAGATCTGGTTCTGGAGAATATATCACCTCAACTTCCCTACTTGTGTGTTCGAATCTGCCGGAAGGATACCAAACATCTACTTGTACTTCAAAAATACCACCATCAGAAAAACTATGAGTTGGGTTTAGTTCATTAGAAACATTATTGATTCCTGATAAAAAATCATCAAAATTCCATCGGATGGAGTCTGGTACAGGATTGAAGTTAGAGGTAAATTGAAAAAGCTCACTCTCGCAAATACCTTCAAATTCGAAACGATAAAGGTAGTCCATAAATATACTTGGCGTTTGAGCAGATGGCTCACCGGGGAACATATTCACTGCATATCTTTCATACAGACAATCTGTTCCTTTTTTCCAGGGCTCATGTATTACTCCTACGAAATATTCCGGGGATGAACCAATGGAATCATAGTTTTCCATACAATAAATTTTTCCATCAGTTGCTAATTGTAACACCCTACCATTCTCTTCCCCAATTATAACAGAAGTTGTAATAAATAAGGAAGGATTTTCAACGTATTGCATATCATGCTGCCTAATCGCAAATGAAAGGGGACCTGGGGGATTATAAGAAATATATGCAAATTTCGAATCAGGTGAAAATTCCACACCAAATGTAGGTTCCCCCATGTTATGCTCATATAAAAACTCAATCTCCCCAGTCTCGTTGTTAAACTTGCATATTTCTGTTATATCAGCCCATGAAGAAGTTGAAAAAAGATATTTCTTATCATACGAGACTTTCATCCAACTATAATCTGCATCTTGTTCCATTCTATCTGGTGCCGGATATAAACTGGGTGTCTCATTAATTCCATCGGGGGTAACGAGAAACACAGCATAATTATCATCTCTATATTTACGAGTGATTACCCATATATCTCTTTTGTTTTCGTGCCTTGTCGCTGTAAGTTGATCAAGTGCATCCCACGCAAAGGGTAACTCAATATCTTTTTCAATAACAGCTCCCAAACCATTATTTCTACTCATGTCAACAATGTTGTAATATAAACCGTTAGTACCGCTGTTAACAGTTAGCATAAACACAAAATACAGAGAATCGGATTCAGGCCATGGAATAATAAGGTTACTTTGGCTACCAGTTCCAAACTGAACAAAATCAAGACCATTTTCCATTACAGTATGTTGCGAAGTGTGAATGGTATCCCCTTCTGCGTAAAACAATAAATTACCTAGCGAATCACTCATTGTACCAACGCCGCCAAATTCTTCATATGCTTTTCCATCATGCAAAACTTCGGGTACGCCAGAATTAAAATTTAGGCCACATTCTTTACCAAAATACCATCGGTCGGCTTCTCTTTGGGAATATGTTTGTAAGGATATTAAGAGCAGTAGTAAGATTAACAGAAAACACCATGTGGTAACAAACCTGTTTTGATGCGTAATTACCTTTTGCTGATATCGCATAATTGTTTGTATTAGGTAATCTGGTAAAATTAGGATAATTATTTTCATAAATCTACCATTTCATGAAAATATTAGATAACAGATTCAGCAAAGAAAGAAAGAATAGTAAGTAACACCGCAAAATTTGAGCACTAGTATTTCGAGTTTAGGTGCAAATACTATGGCAAATAATTCAAATCAATATTATTCATTGATCGGAAGAAATTATTAGCAGCTTTCGGATGAATTGCCTCCATTTGTTTAATCAGGTTTCGTGCCGTGGTTCGCTTTGTTTGATCTTCATAGGGGCATGTTTCAGTTTGTTTTGGAAACTTCCTAATGTTGGCATATTCCTGAGTATCTTTATTACTGACAAGGATAAGTGGACGAATTATTGATATTGCCCCATCAAACATACTTAACTTAGCCGGAAGTGAACTTATATTACCATGATATGCCATATTAATGAGCAGGGTTTCTACTGCATCATCCCTATGATGGCCCAGAGCGAGGTTACTAAATCCATGTTTTTCAGCATAAGCAAAAAGTGCCTTTCGGCGATGCCACGAACAAACGAAACAAGGTGATTTATTACCTGTTTGTTCAAGATCAGCTTTGATAGAAACAAAATTTATTTTAACATCAAGTTCATTGCATAATTGCTCCAACAATTTCCTACTCACCTTATATGGAACCTCCTCAACATCTATATGAATAGCCTCAATATTAAAATCCAGGAAGGGATACTTTCGCAATGTAGACAGTGCTTCCAATAATACCAACGAGTCTTTTCCTCCGCTAACTGCCACAAGTATTTTATCACCTGCATCAAATAGTGAATAATCAATAATGGCTTTTGCAACCTTATTATTCACATGTTGAATATGGTTTTTTTGATATTGTGAAAGTTTCATAGTAAATGTTTCAATTTTCTGCTCAAAAAAGATGTTTTTTAATCTTCTTGCATATCTTCCTTCCTCTTTTCTATAAACTTTAAAAAGCTGGTTGCAAATTCAGCTCCTGCCCTGCTATAATAATTATATACGTATGAAACTCCTGCGGTTTTCAGTTCGGTTATTTCGTGTAAATAATGCCCCGGAGCACCCACAGAAAATGTCCTATATTCACATTTCGATAATGCACGAGCTGTATTAATATTTGATGAATGGTCATCCATGGTAAGAAGGATGAATTCAACATTAGGCATAACTACATTCTGCCAAAAATTACTATCAGTTGAATCGCCCCACACAATATTTTTCTTTAATTCAGAAAACCTGGCCACTACATCCTTATCATAATCAATTGAAATAACCTTATCCCCGAAGTCAGCCGAAAGTTGATGATAAGCAGCCCTTCCAACATGTCCCATACCACAAATAACTACTCTGGCATCACCCAAATTAACAGGCTCATCATCAGGATGTGTACTTTTTGTATTCAACTTCATCAAAACTTCCTTGAATCTATCAAACAAGCTATGCGACATCACATTTAAGGGTGCGGCAAGCAAAAATGAAAAAGAAACAGCTAGGGCAAGTATTATCATCCATTGATTACTAATT
The DNA here is from genome assembly GCA_013203805.1 of Bacteroidota bacterium. Lineage (GTDB taxonomy): Bacteria > Bacteroidota > Bacteroidia > Bacteroidales > F082. Next base: position 23,194 of record JABMPH010000377.1, read on the forward strand.
AGTCCTAATTTAACCCCAATAGCGCCAGTTATTAATCCAAATTCACTATAGTTAGATAGACTTAGTGCACTGTGCAAAGCAGTTCGCGCCCTTAAATTTAATCGTGTAAGCAGAACAACAAATAACGTTCCTTTAATGGGAATCGCAAGCATAAGAATAAGGGCTATAATCAATGAGTTTGCTGTAGGCAGACCCGACATCCCAATATTAAGGAAAAAGGCTATCAGGAAAAAATCTTTAAACGAAAGCATCTGCTTCGATAATTCCTTCGCCCTTGGATGCGTTCCAACCAAAGCACCAATGATTAGGGCACCCAAATCCGGTTTCAACCCAACTAACTCAAACGCAATGGCACCTGTAACGAATGCAGCAAAAAATCCAAAAAGAGTAAGTAATTCACCATGGTCTATTACATTAAGTATTTTGACAAATACCCACCTTATAATATATAAATATAGCGGTAACCCAAGTACCCAAATTGATGGAAACACACCCTTTGAAATCGATAAAAAAAGCACAGCAATTATATCCTGAAGCACCAGAATACCAATTGATACTCTGCCATGGAATGAAGTCATTTCACCTTTATCTTCCAATACCTTAACAGCAAATACAGTACTCGAAAAACTTAGGGCAAAACCAATCAACATTGAGCTTTCCAGCGACATCTCGGTTGCTGAATATATACCTAACCAACTTATTCCAAAAACGAATGAACCAATCAATAACACACTTAAAATCATGTGTAAAGAAGTGGTTAGCCATATCTCTTTTGTAAGAAGCGATTTAACATTTAACTTTAATCCTATTGTAAAAAGCAATAGCATAACACCAATATCGGCAACAACATCCAATGCCATACCGCCCTCAGTGAATCCTGACAAGTTAAGCAAAAAACCGCCTGCTAGAAAACCAATTAATGGAGGTAAATTTATACGCTTAGCCAACATCCCGAGTACAAAAGCCACGGAAATCCAAAGGGCATCTATTGTCCAGAGTTCAAGCATAAATTGAGGTTAAAAACACCGTAAATTTAGAATAATATGTTGGATTTTGATCATTTAGTTACGAAGCAAATGATTCGTCATTATATAGCATAATGCTTAAGTCATACAATGTCAGGAGGAATGGTATTGAAAGTTAGGGTACTTGTTGTTAATATTCTACTAAATTTATCTAGGCAACCTTCTGATCAATTTCCTCTTCAATATCTAATTCTATTCGAAGGTTATTGATAATAAACTGCTGACGATCGGGAGTATTTTTACCCATATAAAATGACAGAGTTTCGTTAACCATTGATTCACGGCGTAGAATAACCGGATCAAGCCTGATTGAACTGCCAATGAAATGCTTAAATTCAGATGGTGAAATTTCCCCAAGTCCTTTAAAACGTGTGATCTCAGGATTTGGATTCAGTGCTTTGATGGCATTTATTCTTTCTTCAACGGAATAGCAATATTTGGTTGATTTTTTATTTCGCACTCTAAACAAGGGTGTTTGCAATATATATACGTGACCTGTTTTTACCAAATCGGGATAAAACTGCAGAAAGAATGTTAGCAGCAATAGCCTAATATGCATTCCGTCAACATCAGCATCAGTAGCAATTACGATATTATTATAGCGAAGATTTTCAATATCCTCATCTATATTTAATGCAGCCTGAAGTAGATTAAACTCTTCATTTTGATATACAATCTTTTTGCTTAACCCAAAACAATTCAAAGGCTTACCTTTTAAACTAAACACTGCTTGAGTTTGTACATCACGCGATTTAGTAATTGATCCACTAGCCGAATCACCCTCTGTGATAAACAATGTTGTTTCGAGCCTTTTTTCGTGATTTGTATTAAGATGTATACGACAATCACGTAATTTTTTATTATGTAGACTGGCCTTTTTAACACTTTCACGTGCTAACTTTTTAATACCTGCCATATCCTTACGTTCCTTCTCAGATTGCAGAATTTTCCTAAGTAGGATTTCAGCTGTTTCAGTATGAATATGTAGATAATTATCAAGGTTTCTTTTTACAATATCATTCACGTAGTTTCTAATACCCTGACCATCTGGCTCGATTGTTTGAGAACCCAGTTTGGTTTTAGTTTGTGACTCAAAAACCGGTTCCTGAACTTTAATGCTAATAGCAGCAATTATCGATGAACGAATATCGCTGGTATCAAAATCCTTATTATAAAACTCACGAATAGTCTTAACTATTGCCTCACGAAAAGCCGTTTGATGAGTTCCACCTTGTGTTGTATGTTGTCCGTTAACAAATGAATAATACTCTTCGCTATATGATCGTGAACTATGTGAAAACGCACATTCGAAATCGCCCTCTTTAATATGAATTATTGGATATTGAACCGGCCCATTGCCATTTATATTATGCTCAAGTAAATCAACTAAGCCATTTTTAGCCTGCATTTTAACCCCATTGAATACAATAGTGATTCCATTATTCAGGAACACATAATTCCAAAGCATTTCTTCGATGTACTCAACTAAAAAGTGGTAATTTCCAAACACTTCAGTGTCAGGAGTAAAAGTAATTATCGTTCCTTGCCTTTCGTCGCAATTAGTGATTGGCGGATCATTTAATACTACACCACGAACATACTCAACTACCTTTGTTTTGCCTTCACGAACAGATTGAGCCATAAAATCCTGCGAAAGTGCATTAACTGCTTTTGATCCAACTCCATTTAAACCAACCGCTTTTTTAAAAACCTTTGAATCATATTTGGCACCGGTGTTAATTTTACTAACACATTCATTAACTTTTCCCAGTGGCATACCGCGACCGTAATCTCTAATTATAACAGTTTTATCGCGGACTGTTACTTCCACAACAGAGCCATGCCCCATTACAAACTCATCAATTGAGTTATCGATAACTTCTTTAATGAGTACATATATTCCATCATCTGGAGAGCTACCATCACCAAGCTTCCCAATATACATACCTGGCCTAAGCCTAATATGCTCTTTCCAATCGAGCGATCTAATACTATCTTCAGTATAATCAGCAGACATCTATAACAATTTGCCGCAAAAATAGCAACATAACAATCGTCATAAACATATCTCTAAATTATTTGTTAAACATATATTGTTGAAAACATGCTTAAATAAAGGGATTCAGGAGGTTAAAGCATTTTTTGAGTTTCGTATATATATCTAATTATGGAAAAATTACTCCCCTTTGAAATAATTTTCTTATATATGCCAATTATTCCACCAAAATCATAATGTATGGATGCACTTTACGCACTTGATGAAATTCGCCTAAATTTTAGCAGTAGCAATCTTCACACACTAAATGTGGCAATTGCATTTGTGATGTTTGGCGTTGCTTTAGAGATAAAATTTGATCATTTTAAAAAACTTATATTAAATCCAAAATCAGCCTTTTTGGGTGTATTCTCACAGTTTTTACTACTCCCATTTCTTACATTTCTATTAACACTGGCTCTTCATGATTATTTAACACCAACAATGGCATTGGGAATGATTTTGGTATCGGCATGTCCAGGAGGTAATATCTCAAATTTTATTTCATCGTTGGCAAAAGGTAATGTGGCTTTAAGTGTTAGCCTTACAGCTATTGCAACTATTGGTGCTATATTTTTTACTCCACTAAACTTCGCTTTTTGGGGCAAGCTTACAATTAATTTTTATTCAGCAGTCGATCCTGATATGCTGGTACGCCCGTTGGAAATTGATGCTTACCAAATGTTTCAAACTGTTTCAATAATTCTTGGAATTCCTCTAATTTCAGGTATTTTAATTAATAACAAATTCCCAAACTTTACAGCAAAGGTTGTTAAACCAATCAAACAATTTTCTATTGTACTATTTGCAGCTATTGTTATCATTGCGCTTGTAAAAAACTTCGAATATTTCAAAATTGCAATAGGATATATATTCCTAATAGTACTAGTTCACAATGCTTTGGCATTGGGAAGTGGATATTTCCTTGGCTATATTGGTCGCAGACCAATAATTGATAGAAAAACTATCGCAATAGAAACAGGAATTCAAAACTCAGGATTAGCATTGGTATTAATATTTAACCCTAAGATTTTTCCACCGGAACTTGAATTAGGAGGAATGGCAGTTATAGCTGCATGGTGGGGAATTTGGCATATTATTGCTGGATTATTATTGGCTGGTTATTGGAGTAAATTTAGCTTTGGATTATCCAAAGCCAAAACCGTAACAAATTAATGGGGCTAGTTAACATTGAAGAGAAATCGATTGGCTATGATCTACTCAATATATGGGTAAAATTTTGGCATAACAAAATTTACTACAGAAACTTAACTGTATTAGGGAAAGAAAATATCCCTTTCGACAAACCTTTGATTTTTACACCAAATCACCAAAATGCTCTAATGGATGCACTTGCATTGGCCTTTAGTGTGAAAAAACAATTTGTTTTTGTAGCTAGATCTGATATTTTCAAAAAACCTATCATTGCCAAAATCCTTTACTTCCTAAAAATACTACCCATATATCGTGTAAGAGATGGTTTTGAAACGGTAAAAAAAAATAAGGACATTATTCATAAAACCATCGACATTATAACTTCTGGAAGCGCCATGGTAATACTACCCGAAGGAAATCATTCGGGTTTCAGAAGATTAAGACCTCTAAAAAAAGGTTTCGCACGAATGGCATTTCAAACTGAAGAAGCAAATAATTTTGATTTAGATATTCAAATAGTGCCCGTTGGTATTGATTACGATAATTATCAAAATTATAGAAGCTCACCAATAGTCAACTATGGAATACCGATCCCTGTACAGGAATACACCGAGTTATATAAAGAAACTCCTGCAATTGCAATCAATAGCATTAAAGAAAGACTAAGTGAGCATTTGAAACCAACAATTGTAGATATTGAAAGTGAAGATAACTATGATTTGTATAATGAGTTAAGGGTTATATATCGATCACGAATGGCTGAAAAACTCGATCTCGATTCAAAGGATAATAAAAACAGGATTTTCATCGATCAACAACTAATATCATCACTCTCTAGATACGAAAATCTGCACCCAAATGAAATATCTGATTACCAAAATGATATCCTTCGGTTTACTAAGTTAAGGAACAATCTGGGTATAACAAACAGCATAATTGAACAGAAAGGAATAAACATTATCACACTGGTAATCAATTCCATTGGATTACTGCTTACAATTCCTGTATTTATATATGGAGTAATAAATAACTTACTACCATACTGGGTACCCATAAAATTCTCAAAAAAAATTCAGGACCCCCAATTTCAAGGCTCATTTAAGTTTGTAATATCACTACTATCATTTCCTGTTTTTTATTTAATCCAGTCTGCAGTAGTTCTACTAATCACTAAAAATTGGGAAATAGGTATGGGATATCTGCTAATGCTCCCGATAACGGCTTCATTGGCATGGTGGTGGCGACAAATTTTTAATACGGTTTGGGTTGGTTGGAGATACCGGATATTAAGTTCAAAAAAGAATAGGGAATTTACTGAGATGCAGCAACTTTACGATAATATTATTTTATGGACAAACGGAATAGTGTGACAATAATGAACTGAGAATATCAGAATTAACGTATTTACCATCAGCTTCTTTAACATATACAAAACTATTATTAAACCAAACCCTACTTAAATATTGGACGTTAAATTTATAAACCCAATTAATCCGATCCAAATAAATTATAATTCATTATTTGTTTACTATATAAATATGAAGTTGTAAAAGCTACTGAAATAGGATTTAAAATGGTATGATATTTTTTACTCAAAATAAATTAAATTATGTTTTAAAATTAAAAATATAGTATATTTGCACCCCGAATTTAAGGGATAGTTCATTGCGGATGTGGCGAAATTGGTAGACGCGCTAGACTTAGGATCTAGTGCCGCGAGGCGTGGGGGTTCGATTCCCTTCATCCGTACAAATAAGGATTAAGGAACTGGATTTTTTCCGCCATTGGCGGAAGTTCCTTTATCCGAACATTATTATAGAGTTCTTTTATTAATCAAATAATAGTTTTTGTTTGCACTAATGGGTTGTATGCCTACAATGATGCATAACTCCTGTTTCTCTGATAAACAACCGATACTAAAGTTTTAACATGATCTTAAAACTGTCGAGAAGATTTAAAACATAATTTTATATTTCAACCTTAAATATTGCATCACGCAGTAATTTTTTGAACCAAACAACAAAATTTAATGAATATCTCACAAGAATCGAATGGCGAGTATACCGCCATAATTCACATCAACCTCCACGAAAGTGACTATAGCGATGCTGTAAATAAGCAGTTATCTGATTACAGAAAAAAAGCTAATATGCCCGGTTTTCGACCAGGAATGGTTCCGTTGGGAATGATAAAAAAGATGTATGGCAATGCTGTATTGGTTGAAGAGGTAAATAAAGCTTTATCAGAAGCTCTTCAAAATTATATCACTGAAAATAAGATCAATGTAATTGGTAATCCTCTTCCAAATACTGAAAAAACTACCAATATTGATTTTGCAAAACAAAAGGATTTTGATTTCTATTTCGATATTGCTATCGCTCCTGAAATTAACATCAAACTTAATAATGATATTAAAGTTCCAAGTTATACTATTAATATAAGTAACAAAGAACTTGATAAAGCTGTTGAGGATGTAAAAGTAAGATTTGGTGAAGATGAAAACCCTGAAGTAAGTGAAGAAGGAGACGCCCTACAAGGTAAGTTTATTGAGGTTGACACCGAAGGTAATGTTGTTGAAGGTGGTGTTGAAAATTCTGGATTCCTAAAATATGACGATATACAGCTTAAGACTATTCAGAAGAAACTAATTGGTGTTAAAGTAGGTGATTCAATAATTCTAAATTTATTGAATGCCACCAAAGGTGAATCAAAAGTTGCATCATTACTTAATCGCCATGATGAAGGTGACGAAAAACTTAACTCCGATTACAAATTTGAAATCGAAAAAATTGTAAGAACTCATATAGCTGAGATTGGTGAAGATCTTTACAAAAAAGTATTCCCTTCGAAAGATATAAAAACAGAAGAAGAATTTAGAAATCTACTTTCAGAAGATTTGCAAAATCACTATAGCCGCGACACCGATCGTCAGTTTTTAGGTGATACAATTAAAGAACTTATTAAAATAGCAGATATTAATCTTCCCGATGAATTTTTAAAGCGTTGGTTATTTGAAAGTAACGAAGGCAAAATTACTAAGGAACAAATTGATGAGCAATACGACAATTATGCTCGTACATTTAGATGGCAATTAATTGAAGGTGAATTATTGAAAGAGCATGCAGAGGCAATGGAAGTTAAGGATGAAGAAGTTCGTGGCAAAGTAGCTGCATATTTCCAAACAATGGGTAGTGCCGAATTAACACCACAAATTGAAGGTATCATCGATCAGGTTCTGAGTAATTCTGAGGAGAAGCGTAAGATCTACAATGATATTCAAGATGAGAAACTCATCAAACTATTTAAAGAAACAGTAAGTGCCGAGAATAAAAGCGTAACTACTGAAAAATTTATTGAAATTGCACAACAAATAGACTAGGAGGTCAATATGGACAGCAGCAAAGAATTCAGAAATTATGCAGTGAAACACAGAGGCATTAGTAGTGTTTCATTGGACAAATATAATTCAGCATACGGTAATTATATTTCACCAACTATTATTGAAGAACGTCAGTTAAATATTGCGCAAATGGATGTGTTTTCAAGGCTAATGATGGATAGAATCATTTTTCTTGGAGTACCTATCGATGATTATGTTGCAAATATAATTCAGGCTCAATTGCTGTTTCTTGAATCGAATGACGCAAACCGTGACATCCAAATATATTTGAATTCACCAGGTGGCTCGGTATATGCAGGTCTGGGTATTTATGATACAATGCAATACATCAATCCTGATGTTGCTACTATTTGCACAGGAATGGCTGCCTCAATGGCTGCTGTAATATTATGTGCAGGAACAACAGGAAAAAGAACTGCCTTAACTCACTCAAGAATACTTATTCATCAGCCAATGGGTGGTGCTCAAGGACAGGCTTCTGATATTGAAATTACTGCCAGAGAGATTCAAAAGCTTAAAAAAGAACTTTACGAAATACTTGCTCTTCATTCAAAACAATCATATAAGAAAATCTGGAAGGATTCTGATAGAGACTATTGGATGACCGCCAAGGAAGCTCTTGATTACGGGATGATTGATGAGATACTTGTAAAGAAGAAAAAATAGATTCCATAGTTCGATTGTTTGATTGTTTAATGTACTAAGATTAAATTCAAAAAATCATTCAACATTCAACATCTAACACTCATAACTTCTACACCTATGGCTAAAAAAAAAGAAAAAGGTCAATGCTCATTTTGTGGGCGACCTGAACCTGAGACTTCCATTCTAGTTTCTGGTATTGACTCCCAAATATGTAATTTTTGCATTGAACAAGCGAATCTAATTCTTAAAGAAGAAGTATCGACATCCTTTGATATACCTAAGGAACAAGCTACTTTACTTAAGCCAATAGAAATAAAATCATTTCTCGACAAATATGTTATTGGTCAGGAGAATGCTAAAAAAGTTCTTTCCGTTGCCGTTTATAACCACTATAAGCGTATAGCACAGGAAAATGATGTGAATGATGTTGAGATTGAAAAATCAAATATCATTCTGGTTGGTGAAACCGGAACAGGCAAAACCCTTTTGGCACAAACAATCTCACGAATGTTACATGTGCCGTTCGCAATTGCAGATGCTACAGTTCTTACCGAAGCCGGTTATGTGGGTGAAGATGTTGAAAGTATTCTTACCCGCTTATTACAAGCTGCTGACTATAATGTTGCCGCCGCTGAAAAGGGAATTATATTCATCGATGAAATTGATAAAATTGCACGCAAAAGCGACAACCCATCTATTACACGCGATGTAAGTGGAGAAGGTGTACAGCAGGCTTTGCTAAAACTACTTGAAGGAACGGCAGTTAATGTGGCTCCACAAGGAGGCAGGAAACATCCCGAGCAGAAAATGATAAGTGTTAATACAAAAAATATTCTTTTTGTAGCAGGCGGTGCTTTTAATGGTATCGACAGATTAATAGCATCCAGGCTTAGAACTAATGTTGTTGGCTATTCATTTTCCGGATTAAACGATGAAAATATTGACCGAAAGCATCTATTACAATATATTGCACCAAGTGATTTGAAAAAATTTGGTTTAATTCCTGAGATTGTTGGACGATTACCAGTACTTTCTTACTTGGAACCACTTGATAAAGCAGCCCTAAAACGCATACTAACAGAGCCTAAAAATGCACTTACCAAACAGTTTGAAAAACTATTTGGCATGGATGACATCGAGCTGAAATTTGATGATGATGCTTTGGATTTTATTGTTGATAAATCCACCGAATTCAAATTGGGTGCACGTGGATTAAGGTCGATAATCGAGACCATATTAGTTGATGCCATGTTTGAACTTCCTTCGAAAAAGCGTACAAAAAAATTGCACGTTACTCATGAATATGCTGAGAGTAAATTTGGTAAAGCAAGTTTGGCAAAACTGAGGGCAGCTGTTTAGTATTTTTTCATTTTCCCCTGTTTAATTTACTGTTGAGTTAATAGGCATAATGTTTGTATTTTGCACTGCAAATGAAACAGCTTTTCACAATATCACTTTTTGCTTTTGGATGCCTATCTATTAGTAGTGCTCAAGTTGTGCAACCCATAACTCTTAACGCATTAATTATTAACGGCGACACAATTCCTGTAATAGGATTAAAACAGGTTGAAATATATTCCTTAAGTATACCTCCCACTAGGAAAGCAAAGAAGAAACTGACAAGACTTATTAAAAATGTAAAAAAAGTATACCCATGGGCTAGGTTGGCAGGTATTCAATTAAGGAAATATGACAAAATGCTTGTGGCCGCAAAAAATGAAAAAGAACGGCGCAAGATTATGAAAATAGCTGAAAAAGAGATTAATGAGAAATATGGAGGCGATTTAAAGGAACTTACTTTTTCGCAGGGGAAAATACTTATAAAGTTAATTGACCGTGAAACAGGCGATTGCTCATTTAATCTGGTGCAGGAATTAAGAGGAAACTTCACGGCATTTTTCTATCAGGCATTTGCTCGCATTTGGGGCTATAATTTGAAAATAAAATATGATCCTGAAGGCGACGACAAACAAATTGAAACCATAGTAAGGATGATTGAAAGAGGGCAGATTTAAAAAAAGAGGATTATCTGCTATTGCAAACAATCCTCCTTTAATATCTGTCTAATGCTTTTCTACATCATTGATGTTCAGTTAACCAAACTTCGGAAAAGCAAATTTAAAATCCACACCCCCTTACTTTCAGATTGCAAATCCGAAAATGCAAGGAGCAAAGCACTAGTTATACACGTTCCTCGGAACTATCTATAAACTTTTTATCTCGAATATATGCCCAAATCGCTACAATTGCAACAACTGCTATTGAATAATAAACAAAGTTTGGTACTGGAACTGGGTCACCTTTTGCGTATGAATGCAGCCCTGATAAATAATAATTAACTCCAAAATATGTCATAAGTATCACTCCATATGAAATCAGAGTTGCAAAATTAAACGCGAACTTACCTTTTAATCCAGGCAGATAATGCATATGAGCTATAAATGAATAAACAAGTACACTCACTAGCGCCCATGTTTCCTTAGGGTCCCATCCCCAGTATCTACCCCAGCTTTCGTTTGCCCATACACCACCTAGAAAAGTGCCGATGGTTAGTAGATATAATCCAATCATTACCGACCTTTCGCTGATTGCAGTTAACTCTCCAATCTTCAGATCCATTTTAATTGTATTCTTGCTTGATTTTAATATCATCAAAAGTAAATTCATCATACCTAATATCATGCTTAAAGCAAGAAATCCATAGCTGGCGGTAATTACAGAAACGTGAATTGTTAGCCAATATGATTTAAGCACTGGAACCAAATTTGTAACTTCTGGATCCATCCAGCTTAAATGTGCTACCATCAAAATAATGGACGATAAAAATGTTGTGGCAGCAATTGTCATTTTAGAACCGGAAGAAAATATTAGTCCGGCCAGCAATACCACCCATGCAATATATATCATTGATTCATAACCATCACTCCATGGTGCATGTCCTGAAATGTACCATCGCATTGCAAGTCCAAGTGTTTGCATAATAAATCCTAGTACAACAAGGGCTATAAAAAAGTTTATAACATACTTCAACCCTTTTGATTGTTTAAACATTTCAACAAATAGTAGTATTATCATCAATATACCCAATATTCCATAAATCTTACTCAGATTATCAAATATCAACATCTTGTTATAGAGTATTTCGTAATGGATTTTAGTTTTTGATGGTAATATTGATGCTCCATATTTGAATTGATAATCAGAAATTCCTTGCACTAATTGTGATGCAAGCTTTTCATTTCCTTGGGATAATGCATCTAAATAAGAAGGTATAATTGTTTTTAAAAATGCTGAATCTTCCGGTGTCATATTTCCAAGTTTACTAACTGGAGAATACCATGGTATATCAATACTCGTTGGATCCGGTAATATATTTAACATATCACCCTTAAATACCATATAACAAATATTTAATCTTTCATCAACTTTAAGGATATCATTATCGAACTTGCTGCGCATTGCGGGCTTCTTCTCATATGCTTCAGATACATATTTACTAAGTTTATATGTGCCTTCTTGTAGGTTAATAAAATCAAGGTAAGATGCATGCTTTCCATCCATTCCTAGTAACTCTTTTACCTCCGGATGACTTACCTTTATCATCTGTACTTGCTGCCAATCCATAGGAGACGTCATCATTCCAAGCATAACCTGGTCAGCATTTAGACCTTCAAGTTTGCTCTGACGCGATATTTTTCTTAGCATTTCACCGGAAAGTGTATTAACTGGTTTAAATCTACCATCATGTGATTGAGCCATTAATTCCCCAAATTTTGTTGCTTGTTCTTTTGATATTACAGGCAAACTTGAAACAGGAGTATGTGAAATTTGAGCCATTGCTCCAGTTACAAACGAAACAGCTAATATTGTCGCAATAACTTTTGTTACTTTTCCATTACCCGTTACATTTTTAAGTATTCTTCCTAACAAGGAAAAACGAGTATTTTTATTTAGAATACTTAAGAACATGCCCAGACTCATTAAAAAATAACCCAAATAAGTAAAGAATGCTCCCCAAAAATCGTGAGCTACAGACAGAACAGTCCCGCGTTCATCTTTATCGTAGGAAGACTGGAAAAAACGGTATCCCCCGTAATTAAGAACATTATTCATATATATTCTATAGTTGAATGTTTCATTTTTTTGTTTATCAATTAGTTCTACTTCGCTAGCATATGATGATGGACTATTCGATCCTGGGTATCTCTCCAATTGAAAATCTAATAATCGAAGTGAAAATGGGAGAATAATATCTTTTGCTCCATATGCCATACTGAAATTAACCCCTTTAAATTCAAAGTTATTTTTTTGGCCGGTAGTTCCTTTTCCACCTCTCAGTACTACTTCTTTAACATCGTCATCATTACTTATTTCAATTACCATAGCGTTTAGCATACTACCTTTTCCATTGTAAGTAACAAAGTCAATTGCCCCATTTGGATAATAGTTAGTAAGTACAATTTTTGAATTACCTATGCTATATAGTTTTCTAGTCTCAAATGGATGCCAAACTGCCGAGGCCAAAGTATCCGTTAGACTTGTTGTCATCGAAAGAGTTACAATTTCATTATATGCAAAAACCCTTAGGTTTTCTTGATCAATACTTATATTGATAGCCTCTGGATCAAAACTATTACTGAAATTCAATTTAGTATCACCAGCCCAAATATTTTCTCCAAACTTTAAAGTATAGTTCTTACGACCTTCCTCGTCTGAAAAGACCAAAACGATATAAGGTTCCCCTTTACCGGTAGATTCTGTAATAACTTCCTGAGCATTTGGTATATATTTTACACTCTTAAACTTGAATTTATTATTAGCAACTTTTAATGATTCACTATAAGCTCCAGGAGTCAGTGCCGACATAAGTATGCTCTTACTTGTAGATTTTGAGAAATCACCATCAACAGCTTCAATATCAACATAGGTTTTTTCTGATAAAATGGAATTTGACATACCGCCTTCACGAATATGCATTACCCCTTCGTAACTAATAAAGCGCGTAATTGCCGCACCGATAATAATTACAAGAAATGCAAAGTGGAATAGGAATATTGTAAACTTACTAAGTTTGTACATCCTATCGATAATAATTCGGCCAATCAAGTTTACTGCTAAAAGCAATAATAGTATATTAAACCAGGTTGCGCTATAGACAACAGTTTTTGCAGCCGTAGCTCCAAAATCATTTTCGATAAAAGTTGCTGTTCCAATGGCAAATGCAAACAAAAGGATTAATGTTCCCATGGTTTGCATTGAAAATAATATTTGTGTGATTTTTTTCATATGTTAGATTTTATATTTAGTTATGAATGAATGATCTATATTACTTCTTCACCCATGTTATTTTTCATATTACTCTCTTATTGTTTAATGTTTTATGATTCTTTAGATTTTATGCTAACATCAATTGCCCCAACACCAAATTTCGCAATAGATGCCATCGAACTATCTGTTCCTTCGTATTCCTCTAATTCTTTAATAATTGATGATTTAAGAACTCCATTTCCAACACCATGAATAAATGTAACTTTTCGGTACTCATTTATAATTGCATTGTTCAGAATCTTTTTAAAAGTATCAATTTGGATTTTAATCATGTCTAAGCTTGACAGTCCCAGTATATTGTCTATTAATTCTCCAATGTGCAAATCCACAATAGCCTCACCCATTGAGGTTTTATATTTGTCTATCAATTGTTTTTCACGTATTGTAGTTGCCTTAGCTTGAGAAATTTCAGGATCTGATTTCTGATCACTACTTCTACTTGAAACTACAGTAAGTGCGTTTAGGGTAATAACGGTTATAAGGATTGCTTTTCCGCGAAGAAGTGTATTTGTACGATAACTACCTTCTTTGAAGAATCTGTTGGATTTTATATCCAATACAGAATGAACTGGCAAGTAAACATTTTTGGGTAAATCGGAGTGAAATAATAATTGAAGATAACCAGTAGACCATTCTTCAATTTCATCACGCCCAATTGTATCAATTACGATTTTAGAATTGGCAGGAACAGAACTGAAGTCAACACCTTCCATTTTGTCATTTCTTTTCAAGAACAAGCTATAAAGTAGTTCATATGGTGTATTATTAATTAGTATTACATCCATGTCACCAGTCAACAACCATTGTTTTTCATGAGGTTCAAATGCGAAGTATACACCCTTTTCCTCCTGCACATTTCCCCAAGGATTTATTTCTGAAATAAAATCTGGCTCTTCGGGCTCAGGTTTGGCGATTGTTGTTGTAAAAACCGATCTACCCTTCTCCTCTTCCGGTATCGATCGGTAGTCAAGAATTATATCCTTTGATAATATCGGCATTTCAAAGCCATCATCCGACATAACCTTCACAAGTTGAGAATCAATAATTCTAGTTACAACACCTCCTCCAATCTCATCAATAAACTTAATCTTATCCCCAATTTTAAACTTCATGTCGCCAGAATTTTAGATCGTCAAAATTAACAAATATGCCAGCAAACAGTACAAATTTTTGCATTATTTAGACTAGAATTAAAATTAGATTGTTAATTATTTGTTAAGATTAAAAATGTAATTTTGAACAACCAAGAATTATATCCATGTTAAATATTAAAACAACACTGCTGACAATACTGATTTGTGCTAGCCAACAAATTATTTCTCAATCCAACAATATTAGTGGGGAAGTTATAGATAATACTACTGGAAACGCTATTTCGAACGTTGTTGTAGGAGTAAAAAACACCAATAATATTACCGTAACTGATGAAAATGGTTTATTCCACTTATCAATTAAAAACACAAATGAAGTGAAATTGATCTTTAGCCATATAAGTTATGTAAATAAGGAGGTTAGTATTACAAAAGAAATAGCGAAATCACCAATTATCATTGAGCTTGAAAAAGACGCATTAAACCTTGGGGAAATCGAAATAATGGGTAAAAAGAACTATAGAACTCCATTTAGCATAGTCAAAATAGATCTCAAGCAACTGGATGAGACTAATTTAACTGATATTGGTGCCGTATTAGCCCAGGAACCAAATATAGGTGGAATTAAAAAAGGAGCAACAGGAATTGATCCGGTAGTTAGGGGGTTTAAATATTCGCAAGTATCAGTTCAACTTAATGATGGCACTCGCATTGAAGGAGGTTGCCCAAATAGAATGGATCCAACAGCCTCACACATTAACATTAATGATATTTCTAATATATCAATTTACAAAGGCCCTTTTGTTCTAAAATATGGACCGGGTTTTGGAGGATTAATTATTCTTGAAACTCATAAACCTATTTTCTATAACAAGTATGAAAATCATATTTCACTTATACTTGGTGGGCAAACAAACCAACAAGGTACTAGAACAGGTATTAGAGTTGTTGGAGGAAATTCCATTATATCTTACTTATTTTCAACAAACTGGAATAAGTATGGAAACTATACTGCCGGAAATGGTGACATTATAAAAGCATCCTCAAACAATTATAATGTTGTGGGAGGTATTGGGATTAGACCAGCTAGTGGTCATGTTATTAATCTGAGTGTTGATAGGTCATGGGGGCGAAATGTAGACTTTCCAACACTGTCAATGGACGAAAGAAAAGACGACACACAGGTTTTTCAACTAAGTTATTTGGCTACTAATTTCAACAATTCAGTTAATTTTATAAAGGTAGCAGCCTATTATTCTGACGTTAATCATGAAATGGATAATAAGAACAGACCATTTTCTGATACCGTAGTTGCAATTTCTAAGATACATGCAATAGTTAATGGAGGGAGAGTAGCCCTAAATATGGATGTATTTAAAGGAAACTTGGAGTTTGGATCTAATTTTGAACAAATAAGAAAAGATGGAAATAGAGATAAGCAACTAATAATGCAACCAAATCTACCTTCTATTACCGAAAATTTGTGGAATAACGCCAAAATTAATAATCTAGGAATTTACGCTGAGTATCAAAAAAACATACATAGGTTAAGCTGGGTTTTAGCCCTCAGAACCGACTTCAATCTAGCAGAATCTGATCCAATGCTTCGCGCTAAGAAAAATGGTGATCTTGTTTACGAAAATACAGATACTGATAGTAAATATTTCAATTTAAGTTTTAGTACCGGATTATCATGGCAAATAAATTCAAAAAGTGATTTTAATGCTTCAGCTGGTAAGGGAACTCGAAGCCCTGATATGACAGAGAGATTTATCATTCTACTACCCGTAGGATATGATCCCTACGATTATTTGGGAAACCCAAAACTATTACCAGAAAACAACTATGAATTGGATATTGGGTATACCCATGATTGCATAAGGAGCGGTTATTTCAATGCGTCAATATTCTTTTCGTACACAACTAATTATATATCCGCAGTATTAGTGCCTCCATCTCAAATTAAGCCACAAACTAGTGGTGTGCTAGGAGTTAAAAATTTTATAAATATTGATAACGCTTATCTATATGGATTTGAGATATTATATCATACACCACAAAAAAACAAATGGCAAATAAAATTCAATACTGCTTATACTGCAGGAGTTAACCCTACGGCAACCAAATATGTGTATGATAATGGGGAAATTATTGATGAGATATCAATACAAAATGATCCTCTTCCTGAAATCCCACCTCTTGAATCAAACATATGGTTCAGTTATAAATTTTTGAAAAACAGGCTAGTGCCCGAAATAAATGTTCGCGTGGTTGCAAAACAGAACAAAATATCACAAGCATATAATGAACAAAATACACCAGGCTTTAATTTATTTAATTTCAAAGTTAGTTATGTTTACAGCCAACTACTTAACATAAATCTTGGGGTAAATAATATTTTCGATATTAATTATTACGAACATCTAAACCGTAGAATTATTGGAACACATTCTCCTTTTTATGAGCCGGGAAGGTTGTTTTACACAAACCTAATTATTAATCTATAGTAGAAAAAAATGAAGATAATATATATCATTACGATTGGATTATTAATTATTGTATCTTCTTGTAATGACACAAACAAAAAGAATGTTAAATATATGGCCACTAATGCAAATTCGGCATATAATTTGCAATATTTGGACTCTAACAATGAATTGGTAAAAACAGAAATTATTCCGCAAAGCGCTCAGGATAAGTGGTCGTATAGTTATATTGTTGATGAAGGAGATATTGTTTACATATCAGGTAATTATAAAGATATTAATTCTTCCCTTAAAATAATGATTTTAATTGATGGCAAGATATTTAAACAAGCATCAAATACGGCTGACACTCTGAGCTACCTAACTGTAAGTGGAACAGTTCCTTATTAAGAACAGAAACTTGATATCACAGGGCAAAATCAGGATAGTTAACTCAAATATAATATGCATAATAGAAATAATTACATAGTCATTTTAGTCCTTCTATTGGGATCTATATCATTTTCTTCCTGCGAAAACAGCAGTATTGAACCAGAAAATCCAACTGGCAAGCTAAGGATAGAGTTCTCTCATTATATCAATGGAGAAAATATAATTTTTGATAGTATGGCATACATAAACGACGCGGGTAATAATTATTTGGTTAATGAAATTCAATATTTCATTTCGGATGTTACATTACACAAAAATGATGGATCAGAAAAGGTACTAAACAGCTGGAAAGATATTCATTACATCGATACAGATATAAAAGAAACAAGTGGTTATACCTTTAAAGATGATATTGAGGGTGGAGACTATATTAGATTAAGTTTTACTTTTGGAATTAATGAAGAAAAGAACAATTCATTAATGTTTGTTAACCCGCCAGAATCATTTATGTTTTGGCCTGAGTTACTGGGGGGTGGATATCATTATATGAAACTAAATGGGAAATGGATCAATGAGTCGAGCCAACCAGCACCTTTCAATTTCCATCTTGGAATTGGGCAGATTTATTATAGTTTCCCAGATTCAATTTCAGAATATGTACAAAATCACTTTGTAGTTGAACTACCTGAAATGGAATTTAACATACAGAATAACGAAACCACAACAATTAAGTTGATTATGAATGTTGATCGTTGGTTTAACACACCTAATACTTATGATCATAATTTTTGGGGTGGCGACATAATGCAAAATCAAGATGCCATGCAACAAGCAATCGAAAATGGACAAAATGTTTTTTCTTATAGTAACAAATAAATGAGACTACTTTTTTTCTTCTGCGCACTAATTGCAACATTAATTTATAGTAGATGTGGTGATAAATCAACATCTCATCCGTATACAGCTACGCCATATGAAATAGATATACCGTTTGGCTTCCCTACCAATCTTAATATACCTGAAGATAATCCACTGACTGTTGAAGGTATTGAACTTGGGAGATATTTATTTTACGATGGCCGACTTTCAGGAAGAACTCACCCTGATTCACTTATAAGCTGTGCTACTTGTCACCGGCAAGAACGATCATTCGAAGCTGGCATTGACCATCCTGATTTCCCCAATGGCTTTCCACATGGAATTAACGGACTTAAAACTCATCACGTTATGCTTCCTATGATAAATCTGATATGGAATAGTTCGGGTTATGGATGGAGTGGGTTTTTGTATCCAGAAAACCCCATTGAAAATATGCGTAATCTGGAAGATATGGTGAGGCTTGCCGTATTGGCAAAGGATGAAATTGATGGTGATACAACACAAATAAAGAAACTTTTTCAATCAATTAATGGATATCCCTACCTTTTTGAAAAAGCATTTGGAAGCAGCAATATAACTTTCAAAAATATTGAAAAATCGATTGCCCAATTCATAAGAACACTAATCTCAGCAAACTCAAAATTCGACAAGTATATGCGAGGAGAAGAGCAGTTAAGTCAATCTGAGCTGGCTGGGTTTGTGCTGTTTACTACAGAAGAAGGGGCAGATTGTTTTCATTGTCATGGAGGGTATGGCAACCCCCTGTTTACGACTCATTTGTTCTATAATAATGGAAAAGACACTGTATTCTTAGATCCTATGGATCGATTCTCGATCACAAACGATCCAATGGATCGTGGTGCATATAAAGCACCAACATTAAGAAATATTGAAGTTCAGGGACCATTTATGCATGATGGACGATTTACCACACTTGAGGAGGTTATTAATTTCTACTCTCACGACCTCAGTATGTCGCCATTCATTGATCCACTTATGCACCATGTAATTGCTGGTGGAATTCAGCTTACCCCAGCTGAAAAGGTTGATTTATTGAATTTTATAAAAACCCTGAGGGATGATGAGTTCATGACAAAAGATGAATTCTCGAAACCAGATAAATTTCCGGATGAATTGTAATATCTATCCTCAAGTCAAGCGTATTCTCAAATAGAGTTTCGTTGATCCATGATATTAATTATAATATCAACTATTTGTTTTTGGGAAAACCTTGCACAATTTATCACAACATCGAATGGAATGTCTTTCGATTTATCCTCGCTAAATACCTCCAGTAGTCTTTTTCTTTTTTTATCAGTATTGATAATAAAAGAACTAATTTCTTCTTCAGAATTATTTTTACGTGACATAAGTGAATCGATTCTCCACTTTAGGGGGGCAGCTAATCGGATATGAGTACCAAGCTTCATTTTAGAGGTAATTGCTGCACCTCCCCTACCAACAAGTACAACATTGCCTTCACCTGCCATATGTTTAACAACATCTGTTATGGCATTCTTTACCATTTTATCACTTTTATAATATCGACTTGACAATGCTGACAATATTTCATCAGCATGAGTTTTCTCCGCTACATCAAATACGTATTCAATTTTCGATTTGTCAAGCTTAAGTTTTTTTGCTGATGCATTAAGGATTTCCTTATCAACATACTTCCAATTTTGTCCCCTGGATTTAAGCTTCTTAATAAGCAATTTTGTAATTTTTACAGCATCACACCCAGTTTCTCTAGAAATTGTTACAAAAGGTAAAGTATTGATGGTTGGCAAACTAGGCTTATTAAACCTATGATCGAAGTAGTGTATTAGTTCCATAACAGTAATTTTAGAAAGTTAATAACAACGCCTAAAGATAGCCAAAAAATGATGAAAATGCAAATTTATTGTGGATTATATTGATCCGGTATTAGGGAGTATCATAAATATAAAACTCTAAACTAAGGTCATCAAGTAAATAGGCTTGCTTTTCAACATTCCATACATAGAACTTAATTTGATCCATATTGCCTGTTATTTCGGGTAATTTAAAACCGATGCTACCTTTTTGCCAAGTGTTTAATTTTTCATCAGGCAATGGTTTTATTCTAAACACTTTGTAAAAATTATTTTCCCCACCCACATCGGTAATATCAACAACAAAAACAGCCCCAATGGCAGCATTTTCTGTTTCTTCCAAATACCTTGTATTAAATCTAACATAGATGTTTTTTAGTCCAACCAACGAATCTTGAATGAAATATCTGAATGATGGACTATAAATAAACTCTTCCGATTGCAAAACAGAAAGGGAATCAGAAAACCATAATTCACTATTGGTATTTAATGCTTCATTCCAACCATTACCAAAACTTTCGATATGATCATGTGTACTAAAGAAGGGTATTTCAGACAAACTTCCATAGTATGTTTCATCGCCACTAGCAATAATATTTTTGTAATCTTTATCTAATTTTAAGAAAACATGCCAATAGGATTTTTTTGTCATTGAATCTGGATGAATAATTCCAACGGCGTATTGATATGACTGAATAATATTCAATATTGTAAACAGCAAAATTAAAATGGTTGTAGCACTAATAAGCCAATTAAATCTAATCTTAGAAATTAACAAAGCGATTATGAGCATAAAAAGTCCATAATAATCAACCATTGGCCTCATACCAAAGCTATCACCATAATACCAGTTCCACCAGGATGATAGTATATATATTAGAAATGCTAAAAAACCCAGAAAAGTAAGAAATTCATATTTGGTTCTATGCCACAGAAATAATATTGCTGGAATTAGAAATAGAAATAGTGGAGTATATATAAACCAACCCTTTTTATAACTGAAGAGAAAATTAAAAAATTGAGGATCAGAAAAATAAAATCCTTCATCTTTGTATCCATAAATAATCAGGCTTCCGGTTTGTAAGTAATTGATAACAAGTTGAGGACTAATTGCCAGAATAAAAATAAGCACTGCGATAATGAAATCGTAATTAGATAATTTTTGCCTTATCGAATTAAAAAATTTTTGTTGTGTTCCAGCAATAAAAGGAAGGGCAGCTACTATTAAAATATTTGCAGGACGAATTAGAACAATTATACCAAATATAAAAGATGCTATTAGAACAGAACGTTTCTCATAATCGATAAATATCTTTCGAGCAAAGTATAAGAAGATTGTTATTATTGAGAATGAATAAGCATGTGTAAAAGAGGGCTGTATGAAAGTATATAAAAACAAGTTTGTGCCAAACAAAGTTACACCAGCCATCAACCAACTAAAACGTTTATCAATACCATACAAACTTAATAGTTTAACAAAGTACGTTATACCCAAACCAACCCAAAATAATGTTGCAATTGCAATACTATATTGAAAAATAACATTGTATCCATCTGGCGAAAAGCCAAATATTACACTAAGCAGGTAAGCTAATAGGAAAAATGGTAATTGAAGCAGCGCTGTTCCAGATGTATATTTGTCAATAAAAATATCACCATGTTTATGGAAATAATGGCCCATATAGTCGGGTGGTCTTTGTTGTTTTTCAAATTCAAAAACCTGTCCAAAATCAACACTATGATTTATAACGAGGGAGGGTAAATAAGCATAATGCCCACTTCCATCGCCGTCAATAAACACACGGCGCATTGAATCAGTACCAATTACATTTACAATGACAAAAACGAAAATTAATGCCGAATACAATATTGAATATTTCCTTACTAACAGCCTCACTCAAATAGTATATTTTAATGAAGCGAATTTATCAAAATATCTGAGAATATAAAAAGCATAATGATAAATGATGAATTAACCAATCTAGTTGGAAAAATTATCTCATCCTGCAATTATTATTATTTCGCTTTTTAAAAATTATTCTAGGGAGAAGTAAATTAATTCTTAATTAGTTGTTAACAAAGTAGTAATAGAAATTATTTGTATTATTTTTGCCGCATAAAAATCAGCTCTTATACATAAAGATAATTAGCTTATTTAAAAACCGTTAAGACGTAAACAATGAAAAAACTATCACTGTCAATTACATTTGCTCTTATTATTTTTACGATTGGGTTATTCGCCCAGAAAAATGATGAGGAGCTTACTAAAGCAAGTGACTTCGGCATGCTACCAGAACCTATATTGGTTCCTAGTATTGCGCAACAAATTAAAGATGGAACCTTTATTGGTGTTGACCCTGATGAAGAAATGAGACTAGGACATCCAAAAAAACAAGGAGCCAACATTACTGTTCCAGGAAAAGGATTACCAAAGGGTAACGATGCTCTTGTTCAGGATCATGATCTAACAATGAGACATACAGGTCGCGAACCTTTATTAGTATTTAATGCAAATACAAGCAGCTACACTCCTTCTGACCCTACTGGTGCTGTTGGACCCAACCACTATGTAGGAGCGTGGAACACAAGTTTCAGAATTTTTGACAAAGAAGGAAATCCATTAACTAATAATGCATCCCTTAGTACTTTGTTTCCGGGAAACAACACAGGTGATCCAATTGTACTTTACGATGTGGAAGCTGACAGGTTTATTATTACCGAATTCGACAATAGCCCAAACGGTTTTAATGTTGCCATTTGCCAAGGTCCTGATCCTGTAAATGATGGTTGGTATATCTACACAACAGGTTTTAGTACAGGTTCCTTTCCTGATTACACAAAATTTTCAATTTGGTCGGATGGATATTATGTAACCGCTAATATAAATGCCAACAATAAGGTATTTGCAATCGAACGTGAGGAAATGTTATTAGGTAATCCTTCTCAATTTGTCAGCTTTGCATTACCAGGCATAAGTACTTCAGGATTTTATAGTCCTCAGTTTTTCAATGTTACGGATGGTGAACTTCCACCTCCAGGAAATGCTTCTATTGTTTATTTACAAGACGATGCATGGAGTGGTGTTTCGCAAGATCATATTAAAGTTTGGACTGTTAATGTCGACTGGACCAATACTGCGAGCTCAACAATTTCAACTGCAGATGAAATTATAACAACACCATTTGTTTCTGTTTTTGATGGTGGTTCATTTTCAAATGCACCTCAACCCGGTGGACCTGATCAGGATGTGCTTCAAGCAACTATCATGAATCAGGCACAATACAGAAGATTTCCAACGTATAATTCAGCAATATTCAATTTTGTTGTGGACGCAGAAGGTGCTGGAGAATTAGCTGGTATCCGTTGGTATGAATTACGCCAGGATAATGATGGCGACCCATGGACAATCTACCAAGAAGGAACATATACATCTCCATATAATAACAAATATGCCTTTTCTGGAAGTATGGCGATGGATGGATTTGGAAATATTGGGATGGGATATACTACTTGTAGTAATTCTGAAAGAGTTGCTATTTATTACACAGGACGATATGCTAATGATCCTTTGGGAGAGATGACCATTGATGAAACCTTAATCGCTCAAAGTACATCAAGTAATGGATCGAACAGATTAGCAGATTATGTTCACCTTACTTTGGATCCCACTGATGATAAAACTTTCTGGCATATTGCTGAATATTTTAATGGTGGAAGAAAAGATGTTGTTGGAGTCTTCCAGATTTCTGTTGATATAATGAGAGATATTGGAGTAATTAGTATTAATTCACCCTCATCAGGAACTCTATCAGAAGAAGAAGAAATTACCATTACACTTCGCAATTATGGTATAGATACTTTGGTTGACATTCCCGTAAATTACCAGGTTGATGGTGGCGACATAGTTAGTGAGATTGTTACTGTACCAATTGCAACAAATCAAACATATCAATATACTTTTGCCCAAACTGCAAACCTTGGTGTTATTGGACAAACCTATGAAATAGTTTCATACTCAAGCATGGATGCAGATGAAAATATGCTAAATGATACTACTTTTAAATCTGTAACTTACAGGGCTCCTAATGATATTGGAGTTTCATCCATTATCACTCCCGTATCAGGTACCGGGTTAAGTGATGAAGAAGTAATAAAGGTTACTATTTCAAATTTTGGTGCTGAACCTCAAACTAATTTTGATGTGACTTTTAATCTGGATGACTATGTTCATACTGAGCAGGTTCCAGGACCGGTTATCTTTCAATTCCCTACTAGCTATACGTTTGAAGAAACTGTGAATTTATCTTCACTTGGAGATTACAACTTAACTGTGTATACAACATTAACTGACGACTATGACCTTAACAATGATACAACAGCTACTGTTATTGAAAATACATTGTGTCAGCCATTTTCATCATGTACCGAGGGACATGGTTTTTACCAATTCATACTAGGGACTATTGATAATGTAACAGATTGCTCAGTTGATGGTTATGGAGACTATACTGACCTTTCAACCCAACTTGGAAACAATACAAATAACGAACTAACAGTCACTACACATTTTGGAAGCCAATATGTAAATGTATGGATCGATTTTAACGATAATTTTGTATTTGAAGAAGATGAAGTTGTTGTTAATAATTACATAATTGCAGAAGGTGACACCATTGCGGGTGTTTATACTGAAACAATTCCTTTGGTAATTCCTTATGGAGTTATATTAGGAGAGCATATCATGAGGGCGAAATCAAATTATAACGATTCTGTTCCCATTAATGCTTGCGAAGGGTCAATGTATGGAGAGACTGAGGATTACGTTGCTGAGCTGGTTCAGTGGGTAGGCACTGATGAAATCCCACTTCAGGAAACCGAATTGGTTGTTAAAACATTTGCCAATAACCAGTTTGAAATCTCCCTTGACTCGGATGAGGTTAATGAAACCCTTATAATCAATCTTCATAATATTCTGGGTCAGAAATTAGTAGAGAATAGAGTAGAAAATGTTAATGGAAAATACATTTACAATCTGGATATGTCCTATGCCAAACCAGGCGCATATATTGTTAGATTTGGGAATACAGAATACGGTAAAGTAAAACGTATTATTGTTAAATAAATCCTGTCAATATTAATTAAAAAAGCACTGTTTCAATGATTGAGACAGTGCTTTTTTATTAACACGTTAAAGGTTAAAACCCGTCAACCTGCCAGCCGGTTTAAATGCCGAAGGAATGTCAGTCTGGTTTTATTGCAGATACTTTAGTTACTAAACAAATTTCATTCGTCAATGAAACCTATGGATTTCCAATCCGTGGTTTAGTTTGTAAACAATGACTAAACACCAAGTACAATTTAGAAGCATTCTGAAATAGTTAGAGTGTTTGTTTATTACTTTTGTAGCCAAATTAAATAAAAATAATCATGTCAAAAAAATACGATCCAGCAACAGCACTTCAACGAATTGAGCAATTCGGTGAATTCGGTGATGTTAACCCATCAATCACTGACTCTGCAACATACACATTTATGCACGAAAATGTTATGATTGATGCCTTTCATGGTGAAGCAAAAGGTTGTTTTCTATATTCTCGTCATTGGAATCCATCAAACAAATATTTGTCGGATGCCTTAGCAGTTATTGAAGGTACAGAAGCGGCATGGGTTACTTCTTCAGGAATGGCTGCAATTACAACTGCAATTCTTCAAATTTGTAATGCCGGCGACCATATTATAACTAGTGTAACTACCTATGGAGGCACTTTTGCATTTTTAAAAAACTACGTTAAAAAGTTTAATATCGAAGTAACTTTTGTTAATATTTCTGACCATGAGAGTATTAAAAAAGCTATTAAGCCTAATACAAAAGTAATATATACAGAAAGTTTAACTAACCCAATGCTTCAGGTTAGTGATATCCCTACGATCTCCAAAATTGCTCACGAACATGGCATTAAAGTACTTGTTGACAACACATTCACCCCGATGATACTTAGCCCATTTAAGCTTGGAGCAGATATTGTTGTTTATAGTATGACAAAATTTATAAATGGAAAAAATGATTGTGTTGCCGGCGCAATATGTGCTTCTGAAGAATTCATCAACGATATTAGCAATGTAAACGATGGTACTGCAATGTTGCTTGGACCGGTGCTTGATCCTCTCCGTTCATCATCAATCCTTAAAAACCTTGCCACCTTACATATAAGAATGGTGCAGCACGGTAAAAATGCCTTGTATCTTGCACATAAATTTAAAGAAATTGGGCTTAAATGTAATTACCCAGGCATATCAGACCATCCACAACATGAGCTTCTGAATAGAATGATGAACGATGGTTTTGGCTATAGCGGGATTATTGCAATTGATCTTGAAACTGCCGAGAGGGCAACCCCATTTATGGAGATGATGCAGGAAAGAGGCGTAGGATATCACGCTGTAAGTTTGGGTTATTTTAAAACTCTGTTTTCGAATTCAGGAAGAAGTACATCTTCTGAGGTTCCTGTTGAGATTCAAGCAGAGATGGGACTTTCGCAAGGATTGGTTAGATTCTCTGTTGGTTTAGACCATGATATCAAGACGACATTTGAAATTATTCATTCTTGCCTAAAAGATTTAAAATTACTCTAAACCTATTAGCTACTTATTTAGAATACTTTCAATTAAAAAACTCTGGCTGATTTAATAATCAGCCAGGGTTTTTTGTTCAAGCTAACCTTAGCTCAAATAAAGTTATTTGATATCACCTAAAATCAATGGCATACCGCCATCGGCGTTACCAATTACAACAATTTTAGTATTATTTGATTCTGCAAGTTTAAGTGTTGCACTAATACCTTTCTCACGTAGTATATTGCTTGTTAAGCTGGCATTTAATATTCTATTTGCTTCTGCTTTACCCTCTGCATCAATTATTTGACGTTTTGCCTCTTTTTGAGCCTTTTGTATCTTAAATTCATATTCCAGAGACTCCTGCTCTTGCTTTAACTTTCCTTCAATAGCTGCCTTGATAGTTGATGGTAGTACAATGGAACGAATTAATATCTGAGTAAGATCAACATATTTTTCGTCAAGGATTACTTTTGCTTCCTCAAAAATCTCATCCTGTATAGCATCTCTTTTTGTTGAGTAAATTTGCTCAGGAGTATAACGCCCAATCACACTTCGTGCCGAAGAACGTAATGCAGGAATAACTACTCTGCGTAAATAATCTTTACCAATATTAGCATGTAAATATCCAATATTTTTGTATTCTGGTCTGTACCATGCTGATACATCTGCTTTAATTTCAAGTCCATTGGAAGAAAGCACATTCATATCTTCAGCAATTTCCTGCTGGCGGGTTTCATAAATCACCATGCTGTTCCACGGTGCCATAAAATGAAAACCTTCTCCATATGTCTGGGTTGTATCAATACCACCACTAAACTTTTTAAACTTTACACCAGCATGACCTGCCTCTATTGTAACAGTCATACTACTCCAAAATATTATAATAAATACTACTGCCGCCACCACTATACCCAGTGGTAATATTTTCTTTAAATCAAATTCTTGTTGCTGTGCCATATCTCTTATTTTTAATGATTTGCAAATTTAGTAATATTAACGATGCCACTTAGCGTTATCGGTTATAAGTTATATTTTAATTGTTTTTAATAATCATCAAATGGAATTATAATAATATCCCATCCTTTTTCTGTTTGAACAGACATTGCAATCTTAGAGCCATCAGGAGACACAACAGGATTTGCCTCACCAACATTATTTTTAGTTAACCTCTCAAGATGACTTCCATCTTTCCAAATACTGTAGACTTCATTTTTTTCTCCATCCATACTCGAAACAAAAAATACTTTAAGTCCGAGTGGTCCCCATGATGCATCCCTTGCATTAAAATCATCAAATAACATAATCTTGTCGCCATACCAATTAATAATTTCCAGATTATTTGATTCTGAAAATGGATTTGATACGCCATAAACAATTAGTTTACCATTTGAGTTTATGTCGGGATCACTTACACCAAGCTTGGAATCAGTTAATTTGTTAAGATTATCATAAATAAAATCATAGCTATAAACTTCCCATCGGTTAGTTAATTCGTCCCATCCGTTAAAATAAACCTGACGGGAAGATTTTGAAAAGGCGGGATTTTTACAGTTTAATGTTCTATCAAATAGGGGCTTAACTTTTTTTGTTTTCAAATCGAGCACATATAGATAATCAGCACCTTTAATATTAGAATCGAATATAATTTTATCGCCATCAGGGTGCCATACCGGATTTCTGAAGTTAAACGATGAATTACTCAGGTAAAGCGTAGTATCCTTATCGAATTGATAAATAAAAATATTGCTCTTTCCATTAACATTTGATTGAAATAACAGGCTCTTACTATCGTATGACCACTTGGGAGATAATTCATCTCCAATCATATTTGTGATATTTTGCCCATCAATAATTTCCAAATACTGTCCGAATACAATACTACTTGTAAAAAATAAAATAATGACAAAAGACCAACGACGAGTAATTAACTTGAACAACATGATATGAGTATTTTTAAAAACTATCCGTAAAAATAAAATAAACATCAACAAATACTTATTTTTGCCTACCATTAAATTAATATTTCAATGATATCTACTGAGACTATATCAAAGCTATTTTCAGCATTTAACAACCTTAAAGCTCTTGTAATTGGAGATGTGATGGTTGATTCATATATTTGGGGAATAGTAAACAGGGTTTCACCTGAGGCACCGGTACCCATTGTAGAAGTAAAAAAGCGTGAAAACAGACTCGGTGGGGCTGCAAATGTGGGATTAAATCTCAAAGCTCTGGGAGCTACTCCAATACTCTGTTCAGTAATTGGCAATGACCAACGAGGTAATGATTTTACTGCACTTCTAAAAAAAGAAGGAATGCCTGTTGACGGAATTATTCAGTGCATCGATAGAATTACAACTACAAAATTTAGAGTAATTGGAAATAACACACAATTATTACGTGTTGATGAAGAAACAACTTCAATGCTTACTGATGATCAACACAACCAGTTATGGGAAAGAATAGAAAAACTAATTGATGAAAATAATATAGACGTAATTGTTTTTCAGGATTACGACAAGGGAGTTATCTCGCAACCACTAATCGAAAAGGTTATTAATAAATCCAAGCGAAATAATATCCCCGTTGTTGTTGATCCAAAGAAGCTAAACTTCCTAAATTATCAGAATGCAACATTATTTAAACCAAATTTGAAAGAAATAAAAGAAGGTTTAAATATAGATTTCGATGTAAATAATGATGTTGAAATTGAACTTGCTGTTGCAAAATTACAGGATAAACTAAATGCCAGCATCATTTTAAACACATTGAGCGATAAGGGAGTTTTCATTAGTTGGAGAATTGATGGGGGCTACGAATCTAGACTCATACCAGCGCATCTACGTAATATTGCTGATGTGTCGGGAGCAGGTGACACTGTTATAAGTGTAGCAGCTTTATGTATTGCTCAGGGTATCGATCCTCCAATAATGGCTGCAATTTCAAATCTTGCCGGAGGACTCGTTTGCGAATATGTTGGCGTGGTATCTGTAAAAAAATCAAAATTACTCGAGGAAGTAAATCGACTGCTTGCCCGATCCCAATAAACCAACAACAAGCTTAAATTCTACTAAAATAAAATAATGAGCAATCATTCAACGCATACTCACAAGCCTGAAAAAGAGAAAGTAAGAATAATGTTTAACGACATTGCTCATAAATACGACTTCTTAAATCACTTTTTATCAGCAGGAATTGATATTAGGTGGAGAAAAAAAGTTCGCAAACTACTAACTAATAAAAAGCATCAACGAATACTTGATATAGCAACAGGTACGGGCGATTTAGCAATTGAGTTATCCAAATTAAATCCTGAATATATAGTAGGTATCGATATCGCTGTTGAGATGCTTGAAATTGGTAAAGTAAAAATAAGAAACAAAAAACTGGATAATATTATTGAATTAAAAGAAGGAGATGCAGAGAATCTGGAATTTAATGACAATAGTTTTGATGCAATAACTGTTGCCTTTGGAGTAAGGAATTTTGAAACATTGCAAAAGGGACTGAAGGAAATGTATAGAGTACTTGACAAAGGCGGTATTGTTGCCATACTCGAATTCTCAAAACCAAAAGCATTCCCTTTCAAACAATTATACAACTTCTATTCTAGATTTATACTTCCGGTGATGGGTAAAATGGTTTCAAAAAGCAGTGCCGCATATACATATTTACCTGAATCAGTTCAGGGTTTTGCCGAAGACAAAGCTTTCTTAGTGGAGTTGGAAAAGGCTGGATTTATTAACGCCAAGCAAAATAGGCTTACGGTGGGTATCGCCACTTTGTATTCTGCTTCAAAATAATGTTACACTATTTTACTAAATTTGCGCCCATTTTTAGTTTATCAGATATTAAATTTAATTAAATATCGTAATACTAACTAGGTATTTAACACGTTTACTTTAAAAATTAAACCTTGAGTAAAAAATCAATCATATTTTCTGCTTTTTTATTGGTCATGCTTATTGCATCCATTAGCTCTAATGCTCAGAAAAGAAAAGTATTAAATCTACCAACCTACGACGAAGATCCATACCATTTTGGATTTATACTTGGAATTAACCACATGTTGTTTTCGGTGCAACCGGTTGATAATTTACCAAATATTAAATGGACTACTGAACAATCGCCTGATGTTTTTGGTGATTCGCTTTTTGTTTACGGCGTTACTTCTACCCCATCTCCGGGATTTTCGGTTGGAATTCTAGCCAATTTAAGGCTAGGTCAATATACTGATATGAGGTTAATACCGGCTTTATCATTTGGTGAGAGGATGCTTAATTTCACAATATTAAGATACAGAAATGGTGATACCCTTTTTGTTGATATTCAAAAAAGTATTTCATCAACCATTGTTGAAATACCCCTGGAATTTAGGTATAAATCGAGAAGATTAAATAACTTTAGAGCATACGTGCTTGGAGGGATGAAATATTCCATCGACTTAGCATCGCAAAAAAAAGGCAAGGGTAATACTGGAAATACAACTGTAAAACTGAATCGAAATGATTTTTCGTTAGAAGCAGGAGCAGGTATTGAATTCTACACAACTTATTTCAAATTTGGAGTGGAGGCAAAAATGGGATATGGATTCAGAAATCTGGTTCTTAAAGAGGATAACCTATACTCGGGTAGTATTGATCAGTTAAGATCAAAAATATTCTTACTCTCATTTACATTTGAATAAAAATATTCCATGATGAAGATTTCAAAAGATACTGAAGGATTGTTTAATCTGATCAATGAAAAATCCACGCTTAAAAACACAGTCTATAACAATACATTAACTTCGTTTAATCAGTTAAAAGAAGTTATCGGTAACTTGGCAAAAGAACATAAAGAATACCATGCCAGCACCAAGAACGATTCGGCTACAACTTTTGATGTTAGTAATATAAATGAATTTGAACTCGATCTTAAATTTGGTGGCGATGTACTATTATTTATGATGCATACTAATGTTTTCGAGTTTCCCAGAGATCATGAGGTTATGCGTACTCCCTACGTTAAAGAAGATCCAACTCGCTCCTATTGTGGTATAATAAATATATACAATTTTATTGCTGATTCGTTTAAATACAACAGGGTTAACGACATAGGTTACCTTATTGGGAGAGTTTTTGTTAATAAAGAAGGGCATTATTTTATCGAAGGTAAGCGAGAATTAGGCTTTTTGTACAATAATTTTGGGAAAAATAAAATAGACAAGAAATCAACTGAAACTATAATTAAAGCCGCAATTAAATATACCATAAATTTTGATTTACTTACTCCACATTATGATATTGCAAAATTTGTAACGGTTAATGATATCAAGAGTACCCTAGACTCTATTTCGGTAAAAACAGGAAAGAGACTTGGTTATAAATTCCAGGCTGATAGTGATGGAGAAATGTAATTATTATCTAAACCAAAATAATTCATTATTTTATTACAAAAAAGTTGTTCGATTAAATAATTTATTATTTTTGCACCTCTAAAAACAAAATGGTCCGTTCGGCTAGTCAGGTCAGGCCCCCAGGTTTTCATCCTGGTAACACGGGTTCGA
>JABMPH010000378.1 GCA_013203805.1 Bacteroidota bacterium
TCAATATTACTTGGGTTAGAGATTCTTATTGCAGCCGATATCATGGCAACAGTTGTCGCTGAACCAACTCTTAAATCAGTATATATACTTGGGTTAATTGTATTAATTCGTACTTTCCTTAGTTTATCATTACAGGTTGAGGTTGACGGAAGGTTTCCTTGGCAAAAAGATCCTAAAAAGGCGTAAAAAAACAATCACCTTAATTTCATAATTGTATAATCTTGAGTGATTACATCTTTATAATTTAGTAACTTAGCCAATAAATGACTCTTGACAAAGTCAATTTTTACAATCAGGCAAAGAGTGATCGTATACATAATTAATTTATTATCTGAGCACATAACTAACGACAAACTTAAAATCTAAAACCAGCATCTCATGAAAATTAAACTAAACCTACTTTTAACGTTTGCTTCCATAGGCATTCTAATACTTTCCGTAAATACTGGAAACGCCTGCACCGAAATCCTGGTCAAAGCAAAAGACTCATCAGTTGTTAATGTTAGAAGTATGGAATTTGAGGTTGACCTAAAATCAGCGCTTAACATACAACCGCGAGGCGAACAGTTTATAAGTTTAGTTAACGGTAAAGCAATTGGTTTAAAATGGACTAATAAGTATGGCTTTGTTTATATGAATGCTATGGGCTATCCTGTTGCGCTAGATGGTTTAAACGAAGCCGGTTTGTCATTTGGGGCACTGTATCTACCTGGCTTTACCCAATATCAAACAGTCCCGGTTGGAGAAGAATCGAAGGGTCTTTGGAATTTAGAAGTTGGGTTATGGATACTAGGCAATTTTAGCACAGTAGAGGAAGTGCAGGCTGCACTAGGTTCGGTTTACGTTTGTCAGAATACTTCCATTGGCGTTAGTCCGCTGCATTACAATATTACCGATGCGTCCGGAAAATCTATTATCATTGAATATACCTCACAGGGTCTTCAGGTATTTGACAACAATGTAGGGGTACTCACCAACTCCCCCCCTTACGATTGGCATATGGCAAATCTGCGCAACTACCTTAATCTTTCACCCAATAGCCCGGATTCTACATCATTTGGCAACGAATCATTTTCACCCATCGGCCAGGGCGCTGGACTTGTGGGTTTACCAGGTGACTGGTCACCTCCTTCACGATTTATAAAAACAGCAATAATGTCTCACTATGCTTTGGACCCAAATAATGCTCTGGAAGCTGTAAATTTTGCATTGCACTTCATTAATGATGTTGATATCCCCAAGGGAGTATCTCGAATAAATTCGAAAGGAAAAACAGAATATGATTATACCCAATGGATTGTAGTAAGGGATTTAACTAACCGTAAGTATATGTTTCGAACATATGATAATTTACAGGTAAGGTCAATTGATTTAAATAAATTAGATTTCAGCAAAGGTGTCAAAAAAACTGTTATTCAAATTAATGTTGGGGATGGAATTGTTGATATAACACAAAACAACCAGTAAAATATATAATTAATTTAGCACCTTTTAATACTAAACCTCATGAAAAGAAATCTTATATTAACCTTATACTTTATGCTTTTAGTTGGCATAATATCTGGTGTTTCCCAGGGTGTAAAATTGCCTGAAACCCTTAAAGATAACTCAGCTATTTTGCCGGTAAAAGGCAGGATGGGAATGCAAATAAATCAGGTAATTACTTTTGGTGATTTTAAAACTTCCAAAATTAAAAAGGGGTGGACAAAGAGCACTAAAGTTACCTCTACTAACTCTGTATTGTTTGCATCTAAGACTGCCTCGGTAAGTAAAGCGAGCCAAAAATTCAGCTTTACACAATTTGGCCCTGACAATATGGAGGCTGAAGTTGCATGTTTGGGTGAATTATCGCAAGCTGATATCGAACTCATAAAAAATATATTTGCCATCGGTATTGATTTTAAAAATTGTTTTTCGGGAAGTATCGAGATAGTGAATGATTCAACAACATGGGAGTTTATTATTATTGACCCTGACTCAAAGCCTGATACCGATGTGTCATCGGGATTTATCAGGAATGGAAATGATGAACTGATTGAATTATATGCCATCACTGAACTTGAAGGGAAAAAGATTCCAAAGTTTTTACAAGGGGCAGTACAGGGATACGAATTCAGACTTAATGGGAAACCCATTGGAGCAGTTTCTCTTTATAATAAAGGCAATGTTATTTTTTATGATAACATTTCAGATACACATAAACTAGTGATAGCTTCGTTATCAACGGCACTTTTGGTTAGAACAGATCTGAATGATCAATAGCATTTGATCAGGATCTGTTTTAGGTTATAGCTTAGTTGCCAATACTCCAGTTCTCTTATATTTTTTAACATTACCATCGGTATCATAAACAGATATATAAAAAACATAAATGCCAACAGAAGCCTTTGAGTTATTATCGTTAATCCCATCCCATGAAACACTTCCTTCTGTTCCCAGATATTCGTTGTTTACAAGCTTTTTAATTTGATAGCCGTCGGCATTATAAACTATAACCGACATCACATGTCCCGGAGTATCAAACTTATATTTAATATTTAGAAGATCATCATGACCATCATTGTCGGGGGAGAATATTTCAGGATCAATTACTATTTCATCTGTATTATCGCTGTTTGAAATAAATTGTGAGTTTTGATACCCGGGAGTTCCAAAACCAACACTCTCAGCGGCCGAATGCCAATTGGTATTATCACTTACATTAACATCAGGATTTATCCTTTCCAAAGCTACTCCATCGTAATAGTTTAATAAAGGAAATTGCATTTCTTCGGAGTAGGTTAGTGAATCAATAACAGCCTCATCATATGATAGTATAGTTACATGGCCTTTATCATTATTGTAAGATGGAAATGGATCCACCAACAAAAACGCATCAGGATTTAACGTCATATATTGCTTTTTTACAGCATCGGGCGAAATTGTTAGTACAATATATTCATCAGGTAACATCAAGGTTTGATGATCCACAATACCAACAATAATTGTGTCAGGAGGATTGGGAGGACTTTCTTTTATTGACCCAATTCTTAAAGTAGATAAATCAATAATTTTATTGGATCGATTAAAAATCTCCACATAATCTTCTCCATCTGTCCAAGGGTTAAAAAGGATTTCATTAATTACAATATCATTTGTTGAAGCAATATCTGGTAATCCAAAAGTAACAATAGTATCCGACACCA
>JABMPH010000379.1 GCA_013203805.1 Bacteroidota bacterium
GCCAAACAGGCATTTATAAAATGGAAAAAAACTGAACGATTAAGAAATGTAGAATTATCGATTAAAACAAAATCAGGGAAAAAACTTTATATTCTTTTAAATGTTGATGTAGTCAAGAACAAAGAAGGGGAGTTTGAATATGCTCTGTCTATTCAAAGAGATATTACCGACCGAAAAGAAGCAGAAATAGCGCTTGCAGAAAGCGAAGAGAAATTTCGGAATATTTTTGAAAACATGGACAATGGATATATTCTTTCCGATTTAGATGGAATTATTCAACTTGTAAATTCCTCAACTGTGAAGATATTGGGGTATAAACAGGAAAACGATTTAATCGGAAAAAACGCAAATAAAACACTATATGCTTATCCAGAGGAACGAGAAGAATTAGTAGAAGCTCTTTCCCTTCAAGGAAGAGTTAATAATCATGAGCTTACTCTAAAAACAAAAGAGGGGCATCTCATTCTTGCTGAATGCAATATTCATTTAATTCGGGATGACACTGGAAAACCAACGGAAGTAGAAGGCATTTTTCAGGATATTACATTGCGGAGAGAAGTAGAGTCGTCCTTGACCGAAAGTGAAGCACAGTATAAATCAATAGTAAATAGCATTCCAGATGTTGTGTATTCATACTCCATGAATACTGGTGGCGTTTTTTATTCTGCCAATGTGGAACGAATTCTTGGGTACACTCAAAACTGGCCTGCCCCCCAGGAGTTATACCAGTTTATAAGTTAGTAACATAGAACATGTCTCGTCCCCACATTCTGTCCCAAAAACCGTCCTTTTTAAGACATCTCAAAACTACGTCTTATAACTTTAATTCTCAAAATGATGAGTTTTAAGACACTGGAAATAGAGTAGCGGACTCATAATCCTCTATGCCTCTTAGTGGGCAATTGATCCATGGCCACCATATTCCATTATAAAACATTATGATGAGCTCACCTCAATGACTAATTTATAATGAGACCCATTCTCAATTAGAGTGGATTTGAATAATAACAGGTGATAAAGATGAAAACACGAAACTTGATAGTTGTACTAGGAATATTGATTTTGACTAGCAGTTGGTTAGCTGCAGATAACAGATCATATGTATGGACTTATGAATACCAAACAATGAACCGTGGAGAGGCTGAGATTGAACATTATACTACATTTACTTCACCAACTATAGATTCTTTGACTGGTACCGTTACAACAGAACATAACGTTGAAATAGAAGTTGGAATGAATGATCATTTTGATTTTTCTGTTTATCAGAATTTTAAACAAAAACCAGGTGAAAGTTTAGAATATAGTGGGTATAAACTAAGAGCCCGGATCAGAATTGGAGAAAAAGGACTGTTTCTTTTTGACCCCCTTTTATATTTTGAATATAAAGGGAAACCCGATTTTTCAGAACATGGTCTGGAAGGAAAACTTATTGCAGCAAAAGATTTTGGAGCCATCAACGTTTCCTTAAATCCAGTCGTTGAAATGGAATATGCCAATGAATATTGGGATACTAAAATCAAACTAAATGCTGGGGTAAGATATTTGATCCATCCATTATTAAAAGCAGGTATTGAATTTAGAACAAGTGAATCGGGTTCATATTTTGGTCCAACAATTTCACATGGTGCAGACAGGTTCTGGTTTGCAATTGGAACTTTAAGAAATTTCGGTGACGTTGATGACGGAAAACCAGAATATATGACAAGATTGATTCTAGGATTAGAATTGTAAAACATTGAACAATTAGAATCGGCGCATTAATTATAAAGTAAGCTTCCTACTGCTCTTGATACAATTCGGAACTTCAGTATTAGATATGCAAAACCAATATTTTAACGATGTAATTGCTAATAGAAACCAATATATGATTAATAAATACGATTATGCGCTAGACTAAAGAATGGATCAATAGGCAATTACTTTCTCAACTGCTACTTTGAACATATATGGTGTTGTCGTTTGACTCTCCTTTTTTTGTCCCAAAAACCGTCCTTTTTAAGACATCTCAAAACTACGTCTTATAACTTTAATTCTCAATAAGATGAGTTTTAAGACAAAACACTGTTCATGA
>JABMPH010000380.1 GCA_013203805.1 Bacteroidota bacterium
AACTGCTTGACAAAGATATCCGTAGAGATACATATTGCTCATCAGGTCCTGGTGGACAATCGGTAAACACAACATACTCAGCAATTAGACTTACCCATATTCCATCAGGAATTGTGGTTACATGTCAGGATGAAAAATCACAGCTCAAGAACTATGCGAAAGCATTGAAAGAACTAAGAAACAGGTTGTACGATTTGGAATACACAAAGTACCTCGAAGAGATGTCGGGGAAGCGTAAGACTATGGTTTCTACTGGTGACAGGTCAGCAAAAATCAGAACCTATAACTGGCCACAGGGACGTGTTACCGACCACCGGATTGGACTAACCCTTTACAACCTACCTGCAATTATTGATGGAGATATTCAGGATATTATGGAAAAACTCCAAATGGCCGAAAATGCAGAAAAATTAAAGGAAGAGATGTAAGGATGGTTTGATGGTTCGATTGTTCAATTGTTCAATTGATTAAAATAGTAAATAATCAATAATAAATATAAAACTCCATGACTCGTCTAGAATTATTCGAAATCATTAAGAAAAAGAGATCATTCCTATGTGTTGGGCTTGATACTGATATAAATAAAATCCCAAAGCATTTGCTTTCAACTGATGATCCGATTTTTGAATTTAACAAACAAATTGTTGATGCAACTCATGAAGTAACGGTTGCCTATAAACCAAATTTAGCATTCTACGAATCTTTAGGTTCAAAGGGATGGGATAGTCTTGACAAAACTGTTAATTATATAAGATCGGTAACTTCTGACATTTTCATTATTGCTGATGCAAAACGTGGTGATATTGGAAATACCTCGGCAATGTATGCCCGTACATTTTTCGACACATATAATTTTGATGGTGTAACCCTTGCTCCTTATATGGGATTTGATACAGTTTCTCCTTTTCTTCAATTTGATGGTCAGTGGGCGATAATACTTGCCCTCACTTCAAATAAGAGTGCAAATGATTTTCAATACATTAAAGATGAAAAAAATGTACCCCTTTTTGAAAATGTTCTAAAAACGGCACAAACCTGGGGAACCAGTGATCAGATTATGTTTGTGGTGGGAGCAACAAAGGCTGAAGCTTTGCAGGATATACGTAAGATTGCCCCAGATAATTTCCTATTAGTTCCCGGTGTTGGCGCGCAGGGAGGAAGTTTAGCTGAAGTTGCAAAATATGGAATGAATGATCATTGCGGATTACTGGTAAATTCTTCACGTGGAATAATTTATGCATCTTCAGGTGAAGATTTTGCAGATCTGGCAAAAGAAAAAGCAACAGAATTGCAAGAGGAAATGGAAGTGTACCTGAAAGGTTTTGGTCTAATATAAATAAATCTGATTTTTAAAAATCACCAATAAAAAACCTTCCAAATACTCAAATTGGAAGGTTTTTTTGTGGATTAGAATCAGTATCTATATTCCTTCGATAACTGTGGTCCAACCATGTTTATCTTCAATTTCACCTTCCTGAATCGCCCTTAAGGTGATATATAATTTTGTTGAATAAGGTCCGGCAATATCGCCATAACTATAGGTTGTATCAGTAATTCTATCATAAACCTTAGCAATAGGGCTAATAATAGCAGCGGTGCCACAAGCTCCTGCTTCTTCAAAAGTATCTAACTCTTCGATGGGAACTCGACGACGCTCAACCGTTAGGCCAATATCTTCAGCAATTTGCTCAAGACTCATATTTGTGATTGAAGGCAGGATACTAACCGACTGGGGAGTAATATATTTACCATCTTTAATTCCGAAGAAATTTGCTGGACCTGCTTCGTCAATATATTTTTTCTCCAATGCATCTAAAAATAATACAGATGCAAATCCATCCAAATGAGCGCGGTGAGCAGGTACCATACTAGCAGCATAGTTACCGCCAACTTTAATACTTCCGGTTCCCAGAGGAGCAGCACGATCGTAATCACGTACAACTTCAATCGGAACAGGCTTAAACCCTTCTTTAAAATATGGACCTACAGGTGTCACGAATACCATAAACATATACTCATCAGCAGGTTTTACTCCAACTTGTGGACCACTACCAAATAATAAAGGCCTTAGATAAAGAGTTGCACCTGTACCGTATGGAGGTATATACTTTGCGTTTAACTTAACAGCCTTAAATATAGCTTCCTTAAAAACTTTTTCAGGAACTTTGGCCATCATAATTCCTTCGGCTGAACGAGCCATGCGTTTTACATTTTCCTCCCATCTAAAAAGACGGACTTTACCATCTTTCCCTCGGTAAGCTTTTAACCCTTCAAATGCTTCCTGACCATAGTGTAATGCGGTTGCAGCCATGTGAATGTTTATGGTTTCTGATGAAGTTATTTCAAGTTCACCCCAACTACCATTTCTGTAATAACAACGCACATTATAGTCAGTTTTGTGGTATCCGAAGGGTAGGTTGCCCCAATCTATATTCATTGAATTATCCATGATAATTATTTTATTATTAAAAACGCTAATTTACGGATATTTGAATATATAAAGCAACCAAACAAGAGAAAGTACGTAGTTTATAAACGGTAAAAATTAGGAGAGAAAATACAATATCTAACGATTGATCAGAAACTTCGTAACACCAATTACTTTATTTTGGGATGCTATATTGATAAAATAGATTCCATCTGAAAATGATTCGATATTAACCCTAACCGAAATATCGTTGCATAGAATGAACAAGCTGTTAAATAGCTACCTGCCATACTTGGATGACTACCATCTCCAGAAAATAATTCGATTGGATCACCATTTTCAACAATCGACTTTGCTCCTGCAATACAACATAATCTCAATCTCCCAATGCAATCTTATCCAACGATGTTTGATTGTACAGATGACCATTAGAAGGAAATCCTAAAGTATATCCACCAGGAGTGTTTTTATCAACGTAAATATCATGTCCACCAGAAAGAGCTAAACCCCCTACCAATGATGGTAAGTCATTAACTGCTGTGTAACTATTACCAAGAAAAAGAACTTTCTTTTCCTGGGCATTTACTCCATAAATTAATAAAACAAATATGATAATTGCTAGAAGTATGTGTTTGGAATATTGAGGTTTCATTATAATTTCAATTTAATTTCCAAAAAGAATTTTTGTTTCTGGCAAATAAAAAGGAAAAAACGATATATCCAATATCTTATTTTTGGAACAAAACATTGAAAGACTTTCTACGGTAGAATAATATTTCTTTATAGATTTGCAATAAACAATAAATAGTTAGTTGCGGTATAATTATTGCAAATTATATCAATATTTTATAAAAATACGTTTACTAACTAACATCTCACAATTGATTGAAAAAATGACACAATCTATAAAGGCTACTAAAATCCTTACATTAACACTTTTTATAATTGGATTGTATTCATGCAGCCCCGAAAAAAAACTGGCAATTGAGTTTGCTTCTAAAGCTAAATCAAATAGTATTTTAATATTGGTTCCTAACCAGTTATTTAAGGTAAACCTTAAAACATTCCTACTGGATTCCCTTGGCATCAAAGACGATAAAAATAAAGACTCCCTTCTACTAATTCACAGTCATTATTTATCAGAATTAAACGACTCCCTTT
This sequence comes from Bacteroidota bacterium, assembly GCA_013203805.1. Taxonomy (GTDB): domain Bacteria; phylum Bacteroidota; class Bacteroidia; order Bacteroidales; family F082. The sequence goes on from JABMPH010000380.1 coordinate 3,590, forward strand.
TTATTGCAAATTATATATTGGGATATGCAAAATCACTCACTAAGTTTGGTTTCAGAATATATAACCAAAGTCAAATGGAAGAATTTTTAGCTATTGATTCAAATACCTATCAAATAAATATTGCGCAAATCGAACTTGAAGAAACATTGTACACTTATCGTGATGAAGCAAATGTGATTGACAGTTATTACTACCACGATCACAACCTAAATGCTGTTTATGTAAATTCGTGGTTTGAGATTAGTAATCTTGATGAAAATGATTCAATGCAAAAAATTTATTTTTCCACTGATCTGATAACAGATATTCCCGAAGGAGCATTCGATTATGATATTTTTAGTGGAAAGGTTAGGTATATGTATAATATTGATTCGCTGGAATTAAACATGTTATATGATTTTGCTTACCAACTTGGTAGTGAATATGCCAAATACACATTCGATTTACTTTTAAACGAAGAGTTGGATAAAAAAATTGATGCCAGTCAAAGAAATAACAAATACTGGAGATATGATCCAACAAGGCATACTTTCTTCCTAGCAACAGATGATCGTTTTATCCCCTTGGATGAGTAAAGATTTATTATGTTATTTGACAGTGTGAAGGTTCATCTGATATCAAATAATCCTATCATTTCCCCATTACCTTAATTGCCAAATAGGTTTGTTTATTTATGAACTAACACCAACTTATATAAAAACCCATCCCAAAGTCTCCGAAATCGATCGGTATGATTTGGCAATTGCTTTGTTAGCTGTATCAATGTCCATCCAAACAGCCTCGGTAATATCTTCTTCGATTTGTGGAATTAGATCGCTCGCTGTATTATTTCTCATTAAAAACCAATATGTTTTTTTCAAATACCATATTCCCTTTCGAAAATAGATGTGAAATGTATTGGGCAAATATTTTATTATCTTAACATATTTCAATCCTGTTTCCTCATAAACTTCTCTTATTGCCGCCTCCATGATTAATTCACCCTTTTCAATTTTTCCCTTTGGTAAATCCCAAATACCCAGTCTTTTTATTAGTAAATAATCATTTTCAGGATTCTGAACTACTCCACCTGCAGCTTCAATATATTTAAATTTTTGGGATATATCATTAAAAATATCAATAATATCATAACCAAAGACATTTATATCATTAGTAAACTCATTTTCAAACAAACTATCCAATAAACTTTCAATATCTTCATTACAAGATACTTGAATGGATTCAATATTTATAAATGATGTATCTGATTTATTTGTAATCCTAATTGCAATATCATTGAAATAAACAGTTATCATAATTGAGAAGATAAGAATCAAACTACTAAATTATTCGCAAATTTAGGAAATTTAGTATTGATCTTAAAAATGATACAATTTAACCTACAACCATTACAGTAGATTGAATGTCTTTTTTAAGTTACTTTGCATAGTTATTAAAAATTGACACTTATACTACTCAAATGAATAATATAAATACTTTTCCTAAACATTATAAGTCAAGCAAATATAAAATATCACTTGTCATTTTTTTATTCTTATCAGCAGCCGTGTCAGCACTGGGTCAAAATATCGACAAAAGCTATATGCATCACGAAGTACCTGATGACCCATATAAACCAAGACTGGAACAAGATATTGAGACTTCGCCCGCCTATAGATTTAGAGGTAGTAATTACTTCACCGTTCAGGTTAATGTAAATGATGATGGTGAAAATATATTGTGGGATGCAGCAAATGAGCCATCAATTTCGGTTGACCTTAACAACCCTGACAGAATGATTATAGGTTGGCGTCAATTTGATGATGTTACGAGTAATTTCAGACAAGCTGGTTATGGGTTTTCAACGGATGCTGGTTTAACATGGACATTTCCAGAACCTATCGATCCCGGAGTATTCAGATCAGACCCGGTACTGGACATTGATAGCGAGGGCAACTTTTATTACAATAGTCTTACAAAGAATGCTAATAATGATTATTGGTGCGACGTATTCAAAACTACAGATGAAAACTTTGAATGGGATGAAGGTACCTTCGCTCAGGGAGGCGATAAACAGTGGATGTACATTGACAATACTGACGGTATGGGCAATGGAAATATTTACGCTTTTTGGAATTCAAGTTTTTCAATATGTTACCCCGGGTCGTATACACGATCTACTGATGGAGGCACAAGTTATGAAGAATGTGATGGCGTAATGGGTAACCCAATCTGGGGAACCTTAACAGTTGGTCCGGATGGTGAATTATATACAGTTGGCTCAGCAAGCAATACCGGAGTAGTGGTTACAAAATCAACCACGGCAACAAACCCTGCATCGCAAACTAGTTGGGATTATGCTATTTATGTAGACCTTGATGGAAGCTTAAACGGCTGGACTGACATTAATCCTGGTGGGTTATTGGGTCAAGTTTATGTTGATGCCGATAGATCAGATGGACCCGGGAGAGGCAATGTTTATGTACTAGCATCTGTAGATCGAGATACGGGCGATCCTGGTGATGTAATGTTTGCTCGAAGTACAGATGGTGGACAAACATGGGATAACCCTATACGTATAAATGATGATCCATACAACAATAAATGGCAATGGTTCGGAACCCTATCGGTGGCACCAAACGGTCGTATTGATGCGGCTTGGCTCGATACTCGCAATGCGCCTATCAATAACGAATATATGTCAGAACTTTATTATTCATTCTCATTTGATGAAGGCATTACCTGGTCTGAAAATGAAAGACTCTCAGAATCATTTCATCCTCATCATGGATGGCCAAATCAAAATAAAATGGGCGATTATTTCGATATGGTTTCTGACAATAATGGAGCACACCTTGCTTGGGCAAATACCATCAACGGCGAACAGGATGTTTATTATACTTATATTACTCCCTGGATTGTTGGTGTAGAAGATGACTTTGTAAGCAACAACTTGTTATTTACAAATTATCCAAATCCTGTTGTAGGCAAAACAACTCTAAGATACGAACTCCTAGAATCCTCAAAAGTAGTTATTACTGTATTTGATATTCTGGGAAATGCTTCAGAAATTGTGGTTGATGAATTCCAGGAATTTGGAACTCATAATATTCTTTTCGATGCAAGTAAACTTGATCGTGGTATCTACTTCTGTAAACTTACAGCCGGGACTCAATCTGAAACCATAAAACTTACTGTTATTGATTAATAAACCAAAACTTTTTGTAGGTTTGCGGCATGATATATAATTCAGAAACAGCCGACCAAATAGCGCTTAACTTACTGGAGATTAAAGCCATTAAATTAAGTCCTTCAAATCCATTTACATGGGCTTCTGGTCTCAGATCACCAATTTATTGCGATAATCGTGTTGCTCTATCATACCCAGAAAAGAGAACCTATATTAAAAATCAACTGGTCAATGCTATCAGAGATAATTTTAGTGATGTAGATGTTATTGCAGGAGTTGCAACTGCCGGTATTCCCCAAGGTGCCCTTGTAGCAGATGTACTCGGATTACCATTCGTTTATATCCGATCATCTGCAAAAGCACATGGCATGACTAACAAAATTGAAGGGAAACTCGATAAAGGGCAAAAAGTTGTGGTTATTGAAGATCTTGTTTCAACCGGGAAAAGTAGTTTACTTGCCGTTGATGCCATAAGAGATTCAGGCGCAATTGTTGAAGGCATGGTTGCCATATTTACATATGGACTCGATATCGCAGAAAAAAACTTTGTCGATAAGAATTGTGAATTAATTGCTTTATCAGATTATAACGCAATGATTGGCAAAGCAGTTGGTGGCAACTATGTTACCCAGGATGATGAGTTATCATTACTTGAATGGAGAAAAGACCCTAAAAAATGGAGTGACGGAGTGGGATGATGAAATAATTAAATCATTCACTCATTTATACATTTAATCATTAAAAAAAACCCATGATAATAGAAGGAAAACCTGCAACGATAAATCAAGACATTCAAAGTGTTTACACTTTTTTAACTGATTTTAATAATTTTCAACCTTTGATGCCCGACCAAATAACCAATTGGAAAAGTGATAAAGAATCATGCTCATTTACTATTCAGGGAATGGCAGATATAAGTCTTGTGTTTTCTGAAAAAATACCCAACGAATTAATCAAACTTGTACCCCAGGGAAAGGTACCTTTTAGCTTTTCACTAATATTGAAATTGTCTGAGATTGAGAGTAATACTATTGTAAAAGTTGATGTTGATGCTAAGCTAAACCCAATGATGGCAATGATGGCAAAACGCCCACTCGAAAATCTTGTTAATGTAATGGCAGGGAATATTAATGATGCGATCGGGAGATAGTTCTAATTGTTGTAGTTGTTCCGTTAAACTGTAATACAATTTATCAATACAATAACTTTACAATATATTGTGATGCAGGTTTTATCAATCAGAAAATAAGCTAACTCAACAACCTGAGAACATTTCTTAACCCTAAACCAAAAACTCAATTTCCTTATGAAGATATTGTTTTAATTCACCATTTTTTTTCTCAATACTTAGCCTTCCATAACCATCCACATCAACAATCTTTCCGGTAAACTCACCTCTATCATCTGCATAATCAGCCCATTCAAAATATCTATATAGATTATTCAAATACTCGTCTTTTAGTAATGAATTATCTATTGCTATTTTTAGTGATTTATATCTGGTGTTTATACAACTTAGGAGATTTTCAAGTATCTCATCAATCGAAACATCTTGTTCAAAATATTGAATTAATGAAACTGGATTTTTTGCATCAGAATAAAATATTCGCTGATTAATATTAACTCCAATTCCCACTATTGAAAAATCGATTTTATCTCCTTTTATAAAGTTTTGAAATAGTATACCACAAATCTTCTTATTCTCTATATATATATCATTTGGCCATTTTATCTTTACTTCTTGATCAATGTTATTCGCCATCAAATACGATTTCAATAAATCAGAAATCGCCAGTGATAATGCCTGTGTAAGCACAAACTGATTTGCAGGCGCAATAAATTCAGGTTCTAAAATTAAGCTAAATGTTAGGTTTGCACCGGGCTCACTCTCCCAGAAATTATCTCCCTGCCCGCGCCCTTTTTCCTGCTTATGAGTTAATATTACATCTCCTTCACAAAGAGTCCCATTCTCGTTTAATTCCTGTGCATAGGAATTTGTGGACCCTACATTACTTACATTAATAATATTAAACTTCATATTGATAGTGACATTTCAGCAAATATACAGCTATTGAAATAATCAAAAAAATTACTTTTAACTTATGGATATTATCACTACGTCAAATCAACAATACCTAGCAACTATTTTTGTATTTTTGTAGATTATCTCACAGATTATCCTATGACAAAAAAAGTTGTAAAAGACGATACTAAAGATGTTCTTAAACAGATTATAACTGCAATGCAAGACAAAAAGGCCAAAGGTATTATCAGTCTTGATCTCAGCAAGATACACGATTCCATTTCAGAATATTTTGTTATATGCCATGCTCAATCAACAACCCAGGTAGATGCAATTTATGATAATGTGGTTGATATGGTTCGGAAAAATTGTGGTATTGCACCTTTTCATCGCGAAGGCTATGAAAATTCGGAATGGATTTTGATAGACTACTTCGACATTGTGGTTCACATATTCCGTGAGGACATTAGAAACTTTTACAAGTTAGAGCAGCTATGGGCAGACGCAGTACTTAAAGGGTATGAATGTGAAAAATAGGTGCTATTGCACATAGGATGAAAAAATAATCGTACGACAGAATGGCAGAAAAAAATATAAAAAACAAACAAAAGGAACAAAGTTCAGGCTCAAACCCTTTTAACCTTAAAACTAAAGGAAAAGATGGCAAGCCAAAATTCAATTTTTATTGGATTTACGGTATACTCGCTCTAATACTTTTTGGAGTTCAGTTTATTGGTTTAAATGACGAAGGTAAGCAAACCGATTGGCGCGATTTAAAACAAATGTTAGAGAATAATGATGTAAGTAAAATTGTGCTTGTAAATAAGGAAACAGCTGAGATTTTTATTAAGCCTGAAAACCTTTCAAAGGAACAATATAAAGATATAGACGGTAAAACAGGATTAAATAAAAACTCTCCTCATTTCTATTACAATGTTGGATCAGTTGATAAGTTTTACGAAGATGTTGAAACCGCTCAAATAGAGGTGAGTGATCCCATATATGTTGAAACTGAAATTAGACATAATTGGGGTGCCGAAGTATTAAGCTGGATTTTTCCAATCGCACTGCTTGTGGGAGTTTGGTTTTTCTTCATGCGCATGATGAGCAAAGGTGGCGGTGGTGCTGGTGGCCAGATATTCAACATTGGCAAATCCAAAGCCCAGGTTTACGACAAAAAAACAAGTGTTAACATATCATTTAAAGATGTTGCCGGCCTCGAAGAAGCAAAAGTTGAGATCACCGAAATTGTTGATTTCCTTAAGAAACCGGAAAAATATACAAAGCTGGGCGGTAAAATCCCAAGAGGGGTATTACTTGTAGGCCCTCCGGGAACCGGTAAAACTCTACTTGCTAAATCCGTTGCCGGGGAAGCCGATGTTCCTTTTTACTCCATATCAGGTTCTGATTTTGTAGAGATGTTTGTTGGAGTTGGAGCATCACGGGTACGTGATTTGTTTAAGCAAGCCAAAGAAAAATCGCCAAGTATAATATTTATTGATGAAATTGATGCCATTGGTAGAGCCAGAGGTAAAAATCAAGTTACTGGAGCCAACGACGAACGTGAAAATACGCTAAACCAACTTCTTACCGAAATGGATGGATTTACTCCTAACTCAGGAGTTATGATCCTTGCGGCTACTAACAGAGCTGATATTCTTGATAAGGCACTAATGAGAGCCGGTAGATTCGACCGTCAAATTCATGTTGAACTTCCCGATTTAATAGAAAGGAACCAGATTTTTCAGGTTCATATGAAACCGCTTAAACTTGCAAGAACCGTTGATGTAGATTTTCTGGCAAAACAAACTCCAGGTTTCTCTGGTGCAGATATCGCGAACGTATGTAATGAATCTGCACTAATAGCAGCCAGATCAAACCATAAAAGTATTACAAAGCAAGATTTTATGGATGCCATCGACCGAATTATTGGTGGACTTGAAAAGAAAAACAAGATAATAACTCCTAATGAAAAAAAGGTAGTAGCTTATCACGAAGCTGGTCATGCTTCAATAAGTTGGTTGCTCGAACATGCACATCCATTGGTAAAGGTAACAATCGTACCACGAGGGAAAGCCCTGGGTGCGGCATGGTATCTCCCTGAGGAGAGACAAATTACCACCTATGATCAAATGTTTGATGAGATGACAGCAACCTTAGGTGGACGTGCGTCTGAACAAGTTATCTTTGGTAAAATATCAACGGGAGCATTAAATGATTTAGAAAGAGTAACAAAACAGGCATATGCAATGGTTGCATATTATGGCTTAAGCAAAAATCTTGGTAATGTAAGTTACTACGACTCAACAGGTCAACAAGAATATTCATTTAGCAAACCATTCAGCGAGAAAACAGCCGAGTCCATTGATATAGAGGTTAGTAGAATAGTTGAAGAAGCTTATACAAGAGCAATTAAAACTTTGGATAAAAACAAAGATGGCCTAGAAAAACTAGCTGAATTACTCCTTGAAAAAGAAGTTATATTTAGTGATGATCTTGAAAATGTTTTTGGTAAACGACCATGGGGTATAACCACCAACTTATTAAAAGAAATGGAGAGTGGTAAGGCAAAAAAGAAACCAACTAAAAATACAAAGGCCGCAACTATTGTACCTGATGAATCTTCTGATGATGTTTCCCCTGCTAAGGAATAAACTATTTTAAACAGAATTTGTTTAAGAATGAAAGAAAGTACCAGTAAAGAAAAAGTATTGAAGAAAGTGCGAAATGCTCTTATCAATAAACTTGAAAACCCATTCAAGAATATTGAATTCTCCAGCTCAGTATTTTATCCTCAGAAGGAAGGGCCTGAGGTGGAATTTGCTACAAAACTTGTTGAAAGCGGAGGAACTTTTATTTATTGTTCTAACGAAAATGATGTTGGTAATCAGTTAAGTACATTAATTGAGAATGAAAGCTTGACTAATGTTTTTTGTGCCGATAATAACCTTTCTGGTTTATTAAATAACTCAAATATTATTTTCTCAAGTGATTATAAAGATTTCAACTCAATAAACGTTGGAATTACGCCATGTGATTTTCTGATTTCACGATTTGGTAGTATAATGGTATCATCAGGGCTTGGATCAGGGCGTCGGCTATTTGTATACCCCGAAATACACATAGTTATTGCTAAAGCATCGCAGGTGGTTCCTGAGCTAAAAGACGCAATCATTGGAATGAAAAAAAAATATTCTAACAACTTCCCCTCACAAATAACTACAATCACAGGTCCCAGCCGTACTGCTGATATTGAAAAAACATTGGTTATGGGAGCGCATGGACCAAAGAGTTTGTACGTTTTCATGATCGACGATATGTAGATTTCAGATTTCATTTCCGTAATATTTTTTTTCTTACAAAGATATTTCACTCATTTTATTAGTTTTGCACACTAAACTATATGCAACTTCTGTATCTTGAAAGATATTTACGTTAGAACCTTAACCGGGATCGTTTTTTTAATTGTTGTTATTGGGTCTATCATCCTTGATCCTCTGGCGTTTTTAGTAGTATTTTCTCTATTCACTTTTATAGGACTAAAAGAATTCTACCAACTTACCAACCCCAATTCGAATAAAAAACCAACTGCCGAGTATTATATATTTGGTTTACTAATATACTTCATCATTGGTCTCTCTGGCCTGGGTTATATTGACATTAGAAATACGGCAATTATTTTTGTTATATTTTTCATCCAAATAGCAATTGAGCTTTTTAGAAAGGAAAGCCCCCAATGGAAAAATATTGCAATCATATTAACTGGTTACATCTATGTTTCTCTGCCTTTTGGATTGATGAATGCATTGTACTACACTGGAGCGATCGATCAACCTCGTGCCGGAATCCTTATTGGGGTTTTTGTTTTGATTTGGACCAGCGATATTTTTGCTTATTTAATTGGTAGCATGTTTGGAAAACATAAACTTTTTGAACGCATTTCGCCAAAGAAGACGTGGGAAGGAACAGTTGGAGGATTAGTGTTCGCCATAATAGCAGCTTATATATTATCCATTTTTGTTAATCAACTTAATTTAACTCAGTGGATGATCCTCGCAGTAATAATGGTTATTAGCGGAACAATTGGTGATCTGGCAGAATCGCTGTTAAAACGCAATGCCGGAATTAAAGATTCGGGAACAATATTCCCCGGTCATGGTGGTGTACTGGATAGATTCGACGCAGTATTATTTGCTATCCCCATGGTTTTTGTTTTTATTAATTTGATATAGATATGCATCTTCATAAAGAAGGATATAAAATAATTCTTGCAACCGTTTTAGTAGTAACTCTATTATACTTAACTGTCTGGCTTTTCGTCCCTTGGTGGCAGTTACAACTTATTATTTATATTGGATTATCCGTTGAGTTAATATGGACCATTAGCTTTTTTAGAGTACCAAATCGATCGGTAAATCTAAATGAAAGCACTATTCTCGCTTCCGCAGATGGAAAAGTTGTTGCAGTGGAAGAAGTAGTTGAAACTGAATTCTTTAATGATAGAAGGATTATGATTTCCGTTTTCATGTCGCCATTTAACGTTCATGTTAATTGGTATCCCTTTAGCGGAAAGGTTATTTATACAAAATATCATAAAGGAAAATATCTGGCAGCATACAATCCTAAATCGTCAACTAACAACGAAAGAAACACCATTGTTGTTGAAAACTCAAATGGAAAAGCCGTGTTACTTAGACAAATAGCAGGTGTTATGGCTCGCCGAATAATAAGTTATGCAAAAAAGGATGATACAGTAAAGCAAGGAGATGAATTTGGAATTATCAGATTTGGGTCACGAGTTGATTTTTTCATCCCCATTGATGCTAAAGTAAACGTTAAGATTGGCGATAAAGTAAGTGCCCAGAAAACCATTATTGCTTATTTCTAAATAAATAATCCTAATAACCAATTATCTAGTGACCAATTATCCAATTACCAAATTTACAAGATCTCCATTATTTCCTTCAGACTGGTAATACAGAAAGTACTTCCATTACCAATATGACTATTATTCGGATCGAAAAATATTTGCCTCATCCCAACATCGCGTGCCCCAAGTATATCAACTTCGTAATCATCACCAATCATAATGCTATTTTCGGCCTTAGCTCCTGACCTCTCAAAGGCAAAATTAAATATTTTAGGATTTGGTTTTTTGTAACCTGCCTCCTCCGATGTAATAACTTCATCAAAGTACTTATCCATCCCCGATTCACTCAGCTTAATATCTTGTACTTCAGAAAAGCCATTGGTAATAATATGCAAAGTATAATTAGGATCAAGATATTCAAGAACCTCAATTGCATAAGGAAATAAATTTACTTTCAGCGGACTTAATCTAACATAGTCGTTACCAATCAATTCACCCAGTTCGTTGTCTTCTATACCAAAGTCGTTAACCGTTAATTTAAATCTTAAACCTCTTAGCACCTCTTTTTTAATTTCTCCTTTACGGTATAAATCCCAAAGCTTATCGTTATGAATGGTATATGCATCATGAAATCCCTTTGCAGAGGGGACTCCCCTTTCAAGTAGGTTATGTGTATTAAAAATTTCTTCAAAAG
>JABMPH010000381.1 GCA_013203805.1 Bacteroidota bacterium
CTTTAGAACTATAACAGATAATGAGTTAATCTACACCATGAAAAGACTGAATAATAGTCCAATAAAAAGACTTGGGTTCAAAACTCCCGATCAAGTATTTTTTGGAGATTCAACCAATGTTGCACTTAATAGTTGAATCCAGCCTATTTTTAAAATATTATTTTTAACTAAGGAAATAAAAAATATATCGTAAGTACCGCTAAAAACTCTAGATTTGTTTTATTCATATTCTTGGGAAGTTATCTTTTTCAGATAACAGTGCTAAAATTTATTTGGTCAATTGAAAATGTTTCAAGGATATATAATATTGTCCTTTTATTTAGTATTGGGTCATATGCAATCTATACATTATTGAAATCACATTATTCAAGGAAAGTATGGTTTCAATATTTTCTACCTGGGATTCTTATATCACTTGGTATGGTAATAAATATATCAATTAATACATTTAGCAATTTCAAGTTGGCAAGTCAACTAGGCTTTGTATTACCTTGGCTCATATTATTAATAATTCCACCTATTATACAAAGAAAGACAATCAATATTTATTTATTATGGAAATATTCATATTATCTTATGTTGGCTATCGTAATATTAGGTTTAAGTGATTATTATTTAATATTTATTCTAGGTAATTCTGCTAAAGTAATACATACACCTCTTGGGTCATTTTTAGTTGGAAAGTTTTCTATTCTAACTTTGCTTGAAGGTGGTAAGGCCCATTTTCGATTTCATGCTTGTTTTGCTGAGCCAGGTTCATTGGCAATGATGCTTTTACCCTTTATTGCATATGCTTTTTTATACAAAAAATATATTGGTATGTTTATTCTATTAGTTGGCTTCTATCTATCTTATTCTCTTGGCGGACTGATTGGGTTATGGATATTGAGTATATTGTTGATCTATTACAAAACTAGATATAAAACAAATTCAGTATTGGCTATAGTTCTTGTTACCACTACTGTAGGTATTGGTTATACAGTTTTAAATGATAATTTTAAAGAACAATACACACAAAAAGGCGTTTCAGCCATGACACGAGAAGAAAGTTTTAGTAGCAGTATGAAAAATCTTCCAACTGCTATATTGAACAACCCATTAGGATTGTCACTGCATGAGAGGACTTCTGAGGCTAATAAAGATAATCTGTATTCCGGATCAAATTTTATCCCAGCGGTTTATTTCCAAACCGGAGGCCTGATTGCCTTTATTGGATATATTATTATGATTATAGTTTCATTAAAAACAGCAATAATAATATTCTTTTCAAAAAATAAATTTGAAATTGAGTATATTGTTATTGCGTCCTCAATTATTTTAATGGTACCATTTTTATTTCAACGAACAACAATATTGGAGAGTCCTCTTTTTGCATTATTATATGCCACGGCTGTATTGGATATAATAGAAAATTATAGTATATCTCATGGTTTATAAAATTATTATTCTAAATATATTTGACGCTAATACCAAAGGAGTACAATGTGGGTAATGAGATTATTTTTGTTTGTGGCGCACGTGATTATCATGCTATGGATTGGTATTTTAGAGCGAAGGAGATTTTACCTAATAGAAGGATTATTGTTGTAACTGATGTTATATCAGGAGAAGGATTTAATAAATTATTAAGTAATACGGATGAATTAATTAAACTACTTATAATTGATAAATTATTATTCAATAAACAATCTAAAATTGGAAATATTTGGCGTAATTTACTAAAATTAATAGTTTTGCCAATTCAAATAATCCTTTTTAGAAGAATTGCAAGAAGGTATCCAGATGCTGTTTATCATGCCCACGGTATGTATTATCTTTGGTTATTAGGGGCAACAAAGCTGGAATTTACAGGAACACCGCAGGGGAGTGAGGTTTTAGTAAGACCCTTCTCTTCGAGAATTTATAGGTATTATGCAATTAAGGCATTGAAATCCGCGAAAATAATCACAGTAGATTCAGTAAATATGCAAAAAAGAATAAAGGAATTAAGTGGTTTAAACACCGTTGTTATTCAAAATGGGATTGACGTTAACCGTATATTAACATGTGCCAAACTAGATTATAAAAGGAATAAAATTCTTTCGATTCGCGGTTTTACTTCCTTATATAGAATTGACGAATTATTAAAGGCAAGAAATCTCATGAACAATAAAATTGATTTACATTTTATATATCCATTTTATGAAGATACTTACAAATCAAGGGAACTGAAGAACTTCAAGAAATTTGATAAAGATTATGGACGAGTCTCTAAAGAAGAAATGTTAAATATTTTAGCATGCACGCAGTTAGTAATTTCGATTCCTAAAAGTGATTCTTCACCAAGGAGTGTTTATGAGGCTATCTTTTCTGGATGCGCAGTAGCTGTTACTTATAATCCATATTTAGATGTATTACCAGAGTGCATGAAGGGTAGGATTATTATAGTTGATTTGAAAATGGAAAACTGGTTGGAGGAGGCTATAGTCAGGTCAGAAGAAATCACATCAAGTTTATATAGTCCATCTCAGGAAGCTATTAAATTATTTGATCAAAAAGAGTCGATGTGGTTGATTGCGAATCTCTGTTATAATAAATAAAGAAAGAATATATATATGAAACTCCAAATATGTGCTAATTGTGTTATGGATGCAACCGACTCTCAAATTATCTTTGATGAAAATGGAATCTGCGACCATTGTAATACATATTATAAGAATATCCTTCCCTATTGGAATACTGATGAAAGAGGGGAAAAAGCACTCGGGGAGATTTTTAAGAAAATTAAAAAAGAGGGGCAAGGAAAAGATTTTGATTGCATTATGGGGGTAAGTGGTGGAATAGATAGCTCATATTTAACGTATGTCGTTAAAGAGCAATTCGGGCTTCGTCCTTTAGTGTTTCACGTAGATGCTGGATGGAATTCTCAAATTGCTGTAAATAACATTGAAAGATTGGTGGATAAACTTGGTTTAGATTTATACACACATGTAATCAACTGGGAGGAGATAAAAGATCTGCAGCTAGCATATTTTAAATCAGGTGTGTCTAATATTGATGTCCCACAGGATCATGCGTTTTTTGCTACCATGTATAATTTCGCATCAAAATATAAAGTCAAGTACATATTAACTGGGGAAAACTACTCTACGGAATGTGTTCGCAATCCCAAGGAATGGATGTATTTCCAATCAGATTCCATACAACTTAAAGATATTCATAATAAATTCGGGCAGCAACCTATAGTTAACTTTCCAATTACTAGTATAATTTGGCATAAAGTTTACTTACCGTATATTAAAGGAATTAAAGTTATACGTCCCCTGAATTATGTTCCCTATTATAAGGAAGAGGCCATGCAATTATTGGTGGATAAGTTTGGATGGCAAAGATATCCACAGAAACACTTTGAATCACGGTTTACACGATTTTATGAATCATATTGGCTTCCAAAGCGATTTGGATATGATACAAGAAAAGTACAATACTCTAGCCTTATTTTAACTAATCAAATGTCACGAGAAGAAGCATTAGAGAGATTATCAAAGCCAGCTTTTGATGAAGAGTCAATTACTAGTGATTTTGAATATATTGCCAACAAATTAGATATTTCTATAGAAGAGTTGCAGGGATATATGGATGCACCGCTGAAAACGTATAAAGATTATAAGTCACAAGATAGTATATATAAGATAGGCACAAAAGTAATAAGAGCCTTTGGTTTTGAGCGTGGTGGCAAACGTTGATTGGGATCATCAATTATGGACTAGGGAATATTAATGCCTTCGCAAATGTTTATAAGAGGCTTGAAATTCCGGCAAAAATTGTATCAACCATTCAGGACTTTCATGGCATAACAAGATTAATATTACCAGGTGTTGGTGCGTTTGATCATGCCATGAGTCTATTGAATGATTCAGGGATGAGAGATAATATTGAAAATCTCATAATAAAGGATAAAATACCAATTTTAGGAATTTGTGTTGGGATGCAAATTTTGGGAATATCAAGCGAAGAAGGTCAGCTCCCTGGTTTGGGCTGGATTAATGGTAGTGTAAAACGATTCGATACCCAATCATTTCATCATAAAACACACCTCCCACATATGGGTTGGAACGAAATCAAGGCAACCACCACTAATGGAATATTTAAAAATCTGGAAGAAAGTCCCCGGTTTTATTTTCTTCATTCATATTATTTTCAGTGTAACCGCCAACCAGATATAATAGCCAAAACTGAATATGAAGTCACATTTACGTCGGCTATAAACAATAATAATATATTTGGTGTCCAATTCCATCCTGAAAAAAGCCATCACAACGGGATATGTATACTAAAGAATTTCTCACTTATATAATATATGTTATATCCTAGAATTATCCCTTGTCTTTTGGTTCATAACAAAGGCCTTGTAAAGACTGTAAACTTCAAAAACCCAAAATATGTTGGTGATCCAATAAATGCCGTTAAAATATTCAATGAAAAAGAAGCAGATGAATTAACCGTCTTAGATATCGACGCAACAATTGAGAATCGAGAGCCTAACTTCCAGATGATCAAGCATCTGGCAAATGAAACTAGAATGCCCTTGTGTTATGGTGGTGGAATTAAAACGATTTATGTGGCACAGAAAATTTTAGGATTAGGGGTTGAAAAGATATCTTTAAGTTCAGTTGTAATAGATAACCCCCAAATTGTTCAAGAAATTTCAACCATTGTGGGTAATCAGAGCGTGGTAGTGACACTTGACATAA
>JABMPH010000382.1 GCA_013203805.1 Bacteroidota bacterium
GTGAAAGTATTAGCTATTTAAGAACACTACTGTCCGGTTAAAATAATGCCAGTTGAGGTATAGGTTCTCTAGCCTTTTAAACATACGGTCTTATTTTTTAGGCGATCTTGTCCAAATTACTTTGACGACTTACAAAATAATCTTAGTTTATTAGGGTTGCCAATTACATCTCCATTAGATGGCTCTGATGATAGAATTCCAATAGCACGTACAGAAAAACAACTTTACGAAATACTTACTAAAAAAGAAAAAATTAATATTGAAGTTTATGAAGAGTTTGTTAAGACTCCGATGGATATAAGTTTTATTAAAAGTTTAATATAATGCAAAAATTATATACTAAGAATTATATCCAAATTTACATTTGGCGTTCTATTTCAATTATTTCCGGATTTCTCTCTTTACTTATTGTTGTTCCACATTTATCAAATAACCAGGAATTATACGGGATTTATGCTTTTTGTATTTCATTCTCACTATACTTAACATACGCCGACATTGGATTTCTTGGTGCAGGACAAAAGTATGCTTCAGAAGAGTTTGCCAGGGGAAATAGAAACGAAGAAATCAAAATATTAGGTTTTACCGGAGCCATTTTACTGTTAATGGTTCTGCCTTTCTCTTTTGCAATGATCTATTTTTCATTCCGCCCGGAAATGATTATAAATGATTTAAGCAAGGAAGGACAAAAAATTGCCGGGAGTATATTTTTAATCATTGGTGTCCTATCGCCATTCCAGGTAATTATACAGCGATTGGTTCAATCCATATTAATCATCCGGATTAAAGATTATATATCCTTACGCATTGACATTGCTTTCAACTTATTAAAGATTGTCTCAGTTTTTTTCTTTTTTGCAAAAGGCAGATATATGGTGGTTGAATATTTTTTATTTATATCACTGATGACCATATTCAGTTCATTAATTGTATTAAGTATTATTAAAAGAACTGAAAATTATGATTTTATAAAATTGTTAAAGTCAATCCGATTGACTAAAAAGTATTATCATTTTACAAAAAAACTGGCCTTTAGCTCTTTATTTTTAACCATAGGATGGTTGATTTATTACGAATTAGATTTAATCGTTATTGGAAAGTGGTTTGGTCCACATGAAGTTGCCATTTATGCTATTGGATTCACCTTTCTTAACTTTCTTCGAACGCTGTGGAACACAGTGTTTTCACCTTATGCACAACGATTTAATCATTTTGCAGGCAATGGAGAAATGTTAGAAATGAAAACACTCATCACAAAAATCATAGATTATACTTTTCCTTTGTGCATATTAACTACTCTTGTTCTGGTTATTGGCGCAAAATATATTGTTTTATTGTGGGTAGGGCCAGATTATAATGATTCCATTATTATTCTTCAACTATTAATTCTTGGAACAGGATTTGGCTTTATCACTCAGCCTGCAAGTTATTATTTTATCTCTAAAACAAAATATAAGTTCATTTATTTGAATGCAATGTTTTTACCTATAGTTTTTTTTATAGGTGTAATAACCTTAACACCTGCAATTGGTCTTTCAGCATTTGCTCTGTCAAAATCAGCTGCCATGTTTGCTGGCTTTATCATTTCAATTCTTGGGCTAGCGACCATTGTTAATCCAATAAAATTAATGAGTAAATGGATTCTTGCATTAATTGTTGCATCAGGATTTTTAATATATATTATACCAATTGCATTAACTGAAATTTTCAAAGTTCAAAACAAAAATTCCTTTTTGCTGGCTATTCTGGTTTTGCTTTTAGGAGGGACTCTTGGATTATCCTATTTTTTAATTCTTCTAACTAAAAAGCAGCAAAGAAGTGAAATGAAATTAAATTTCAATAAAATTATACAACGTATTAGATGAAAGAAGCAATTCTTATTACTGGAGCATCAGGATTTATTGGAAGACATTTAGTTCGAAGACTTCTAAAAAATAATTATAGAATTATTTGTTTTGATTTGGTTTTTGAAAATGACTTTGTCAATGAGTTTGAGGGAAAACTAGAAATGCAAACGGGCAACCTAATGGATGTTGTCTTTATTAAAGACCTAATTAATGTCTGTTCACCAAATTATGTTTTTCATTTTGCAGGATCTAAAAGTAGAACCAATTTACTGTCTGAGTTTACATCATCTAACCAAATCAACTATTTGGGAACGCTTAATCTTTTTGAGTCACTTATAGCATGTGTAGATCTAAAATTAGTTACCATATTAGGGACTATTGAGGAATATGGTCATACAAGATCACCATTCAAAGAGGATTCAAATGAATTACCCAATTCTGCTTATGGCTTAAGTAAATTATCAGCAACAAAACTTGCAATGATATTTTACCAGCAGTTTAATCTTCCGGTGGTTGTAATGCGTCCTTCAATTGCTTATGGTCCATCTCAGGGAGAAGAAATGTTTATTCCAGCTTTGATAAAATCTTTAATAAGGCAACAGCCATTTAAAATGACAGAAGGCAATCAATTAAGAGATTTTTTATATATTGATGATTTAACCGATGCATTAATTCAAGGCATAAGTTGTACCGGATTGGAAGGTCAAATTGTTAATATTGCATCAGGGACATCATACACGATAAGGGATGTCGCCATGCAAATTGCAGAAATCACAAAGAGTAAAGAGTATTTAAAGTTAGGGGAATTGCCCTATCGAAAGTTCGAAATCATGGACTATACCGTTGATGTTTCTAAAGCATCAACTTTACTTCAATGGCAAGCAAAAACAAAACTAAGCTAT
Organism: Bacteroidota bacterium; assembly: GCA_013203805.1. Lineage (GTDB taxonomy): Bacteria > Bacteroidota > Bacteroidia > Bacteroidales > F082. Next base: position 2,750 of record JABMPH010000382.1, read on the forward strand.
GGTTTGAAAAAGACCATTTTATTTTATCAAAAGATGTTATCCGATGAAGCCTAAAATTCTTTATTATTCGGATTGTCCGTTTTTTGCGGGTTGTGAAAACATGATTGCAAACTTTTTAAACGATCAAACCATACAGAAAGATTTCTCTGTTGCTTTTGCATATAATCAATCTGAAAAGTACGAACAAGGATTAAATTCCCGTGTGTCAAATACTGATTATCTCAAGTTCCCTCTTAGTCTTTTAAAACAAATCAGCTATCGCAAACCTGCGAATTCTATTTTAGTATGGACTATTACGCATAAAGCTTTTTTCGCCTTTTATATTCCATTTTACAAATATGTTTCAATATTATTGAATACGATTAAGCTTTTCAGCTTTTTCAAAAGGAATAAAGCAGACATTCTGCACATTAACAATGGTGGTTATCCTGCGGCAAACTCCTGTTATTCTGCAGTAATAGCATCTAAGATGGCAGGAATAAATAAAATAATTTACGTTGTTAATAACATAGCCGAAGATTATCAACATCCATTCCGCTGGTTAGACTATCCCTTCGATTTTTTTATAAAGAAATGGGTTGCTGTTTTTATTACAGGTTCTGAATTTGCCGGTAACAAATTAAAAGAAGTTCTGAAGCTGGATGAAAAGAAACATCTTACGATAAACAACGGTATTCAAGAAAGAGCAATTACTCTTACAAAAAAGGTGTTCAAAGAAAAGTATTCAATTCCTGGTAACAAGATCATTGCATCAGTTGTAGCCAATCTGGAAAAACGGAAAGGTCATATTTTTCTTCTTGAAGCAATTCTACAGATCAAAAAACAGTATCCTCAAAACTTAAATTCATTTTTTATTTTTGAAGGTACTGGTCCTGAAAAAACTGTTTTAGAAAAATACATTGCTGAAAATGAATTGGCAGAACAGGTATTACAGGTTGATTACATACCCGATATTTTTAATTTATTAAATGCCTCCGATTTTGTTATCTTACCATCAATAGCAAACGAAGATTTTCCAAATGTAATTATCGAAGCTATGAGTTTGGGGAAACCTGTTATCGGAACTGACATTGCAGGGATCCCTGAGCAGATTGAAAACAATAAAACTGGGATTGTCGTGAAACCTAAAAATCCGGAAGAATTAAAACAGGCAATAGTAAGATTAGCCTCAGATTCGTTATTACTTCAACAATTCTCATTAGAAGCAAAAAAGAAATTTGATTCTTTATACGAAAAATCAATTAGTGTCAAAAAATATCACAACTTATACAAATCAATCCTTTAAATTATACAACAATGAAAGTAGTTATTCTATGTGGAGGTCAAGGCACCCGTATCAGGGACGTTGCTGATAATATTCCCAAGCCAATGATACCTGTTGGTGGTTACCCAATACTGTGGCATATAATGAAATACTACTCCTTATTTGGCCATAATGAATTTATATTGTGCCTGGGTCATCAGGGTAGTGTGATAAAAGAGTTCTTTCTAAATTATGAAGTGAACACTTCCGATTTTACCCTAATCTTAGGGGACATAAAATCAAAAAAATTCCACAATAAAATTGATGAAGGTGACTGGAAGATTACATTTGCTGAAACCGGAGAGAAAACCATGACCGGGGCTCGTATCCGAAAAATTAAAAAATATATAGGAGACGATCAAACCTTTATGCTTACCTATGGTGATGGCTTAGGCGATGTTAATATTGATAAGCTAATCGCATTTCATCATAATCAGAATGGAGTTCTTACTCTTACAGGAGTTCGGCCTGCAGGCAGGTTTGGTGAAATCCAATGTACCGATGAAGGAGTTATTTCAGAATTCAATGAAAAACCACAGACAGCTGAAGGTCGGATTAATGGTGGGTTCTTTGTTTGTAACCGTGGATTATTCGATTATTTAGAGGACAATGACGACTTGGTTTTTGAAAAAGAACCAATGATGAAATTGGTGAAAGATAAACAGTTGATGCAATTCAATCATGATGGATTTTGGCAACCCATGGATACATTCAGGGAATATGTATTATTAAATTCACTTTATAAAAACAACAATGCCCCATGGAAAAAATGGTAAAATCTGAATTCTATAAAAACAAACGCGTTCTTATTACCGGAGATACCGGCTTTAAAGGATCCTGGCTTGCGTTATGGCTTAATAGTATTGGCGCAAAGGTATATGGATATGCATTACCTGCCGAAATAAAAAATGCCCATTTCAGTCTCTTAGGCCTTGAAAATGAAATTACACATATTGATGGTAATTTATTGGATTTCGAGAAATTGAATCAAACAATTAAAGATGTCCAGCCTGAAATTGTTTTTCATTTAGCAGCCCAGGCATTGGTTCGTTTATCATACGATGAGCCCAAACTCACCTTTGAAACTAATGTGACCGGATCAGTAAATATTTTGGAAGCCATCCGTAACACCCACTCTGTAAAGTCCTTGATTTATGTAACCAGCGACAAATGTTACAAAAATAAAGAATGGATTTGGGGCTATCGTGAAAACGATGAATTAGGCGGACATGACCCTTACAGTGCGTCCAAAGCCGCAGCAGAAATTGTATTTTCATCTTAACGGGATTCTTTTTTTTCGAAGAATACAAACATTGGAATCGCAAGCGTTAGGGCTGGGAATGTGATCGGTGGAGGTGATTGGGCTCTTGACCGGATAATTCCTGATTGTATCCGTTCAATTATGAATGATAAGGAAATAGAAATCAGAAATCCAAACGCAACAAGACCCTGGCAACATGTACTGGAACCTCTTTTCGGATATATGCTTTTAGCTCAAAAGTTGTATGAAAATCCAACACAGTTTTCCGGTTCATGGAATTTTGGTCCGACTATCGAATCAATTAAAAAAGTAAAAGAGTTGACTGAAAAAACAATCGGGATACTTGGTAAGGGTTCAGTAACTATTGGAAATACTGATGCTCAAAAACATGAAGCAGGTTTATTACATCTGAATTGTGACAAATCAAATCATCAGTTAGGTTGGAATCCTGTTTGGAATTTTGAACAAACTGTAAAGACAACCATTGAGTGGTACAAAAATTACATCAATGGTGAAAATCCCAAAGAATTATCATTAAATAACATTAATCAATTTATGGAGGATAAGAAACAATGATTGAAGGCGTACAAATTACTTCACGCAAAGTTATCCCGGATGACAGGGGTAAAATTATGCACATTATGAAATCATCAGACAGTCAGTTCAACACATTTGGCGAAGTCTATTGTTCTTCTGTTTATCCGGGAGTTGTAAAAGGATGGCATATGCATAAAAAAATGACTTTAAATTATGTTGTACTTAAGGGCAACATTAAATTCGTCCTTTATGACGACCGACCGGAATCTAAAACATACCAGCAAATTCAGGAAATAGTTATGGGGGAAAACCAATATGTAATGGTTACTGTTCCTCCTTTTGTGTGGAATGGTTTTAAAGGGATTGGATTGGAAGAAGCTTTGATTATTAACTTTACTGATATTCCACATGATCCCGATGAAATTATTAGGATGAATCCTCATGATAATGATACAATTCAATATGATTGGTCGGTAAAAGATAGATAACTTATGAGAATAGTTGTTACAGGTGGTGGTGGCTATATTGGGGCACGATTAAGCGTTTTTCTTGCCAACAATGGCCACGATGTCATTCCCGTCTGTTTCCCAAAATTACCAAAAGATCAAAATTGGGTCAGTAAAATGTATCGAATTTTGCGTGGAGATATTCGGGATGAAAAAACAATTAATAATATCCTTAAATGCCAACCCGAGGCATTAATTCATTTAGTCTCACTTGATCATTATGATTCTGAAAAGGATCCAAACCAGGTTGCAAGCACTAATGTTATGCCGACATGGGCAATTTTAGAAAAAGTTTCTAAAATCGGTTTAAAAAGATTCATTTATTTCTCAACCATCCATGTATACGGGAATACTCTGACTGGATTGATAACAGAGGGACATTTAGCATGTCCCAATAACGCTTATGGTTTAACCCATTATTTATCCGAAGAAATCTGTAATTATTATACACGAAATAAAAATATTGAATGTATTAATGTTCGTTTATCCAACAGTTATGGAGAGCCTATATTTAAGGATGCAAATTGTTGGGATCTTGTTATCAACGATCTTTGTTTAAATGCTTTTAAGAGCAAAAAGATTATTTTGAAAGGAGATGGTTCACCTTTAAGAGATTTTGTACATTATGAGACAATATGTCAATACATAAGTGTTCTTTTAGAGTGTGATATTCACGCAGGTCATAATACAATTAATATTAGTTCCGGTATTTCAGTTAGCATGTTGCAAGTTGCGGAAGTAGTTCGAAGTGTATTTCAAAAAAGATATAACAGACCTATAGATATATTTTTAAATAAGAATAAGAGATATTATGGCGATACTCTATCGAAGAACCAATCGTTAATTATATCAAATGAATTATTGAAGTCGATAAACACTTACAGACAAATACCTCTTGAAATTGGCATAGAAAAAATATTTACTTACTTGGATACAAATTCAAAATAATATGCCCAAAGTGAGTGTCATTGTTACTACATATAATCGTAAAGAATTACTGACGGAAACTATTTATTCCATCTTAACACAGACCTTCACCGATTTTGAATTGATCGTAGTTGATAATTTTTCAAATTATGATTTTATCAATCATATTATGTGTTTTAATGACCCCAGAGTACAAGCTTTTCAAAACCACAATGATGGGATAATTGCTGTTAATCGCAATTATGGCATAAACAAAGCCTGTGGAGAGTTCCTTGCTTTTTGTGACGATGATGATATTTGGATTTCAGAAAAGCTACAATTACAAATAATTGAATTACATAATAATACAGCGGATTTGGTATATTCGAATACTCTGCTTTATTCTGAGGCAGGAAAACATAGAAACTCGAATTATAAACCAACAAATTCTTTGAATAGAATATTATTTACAAACCATATAACCCTATCAAGCGTTATTGTTCGAAATGACCCTCACGTAAAATTTAATGAGGATTGCATTCTAACTGGAATTGAAGATTATGAACTTTGGGTAAGGTTATTATTATTGGGATTCAAATTCAGCTTTATTATAACTCCATTAGTTAAGTATCAAATTAGTGATTCTTCTTTTAGTCGCTTGTTAAGATCAAAAAATGAAGAAAAAATTATCAAACTAAAAATGGCTTTACTTTGTAGCCAATCTGAACTAACAATGATAAACAAATTATTTTTATGCAGTTCGCTATTGAATAGAATCACCCGATATTTCCTTTTTAAACTTCTTAATCAGTAACAAAATGAAATCATTAGGACTTATAATAATCATAATACAAAAAATGGTATCGAAATTACTAATGCACCTACTCAAACCTCTTTTCAGAGAATGTGGCAAAAATGTAGTATTTTTTGCAAAAGACAACTTTTCTTACAAAACAATAAGTATTGGCAACGATGTTTATATAGGTCCCGGAGCTAATTTTTCATCAATTAAATCAATTACAATTGGGAATAAAGTTATGTTTGGGCCAAATGTCACAATTGTTGGCGGCGATCATAACACAACTCAGGTTGGCCAATACATGTTTGATGTGGAAGATAAATTGTCCGAAAATGATCTCCCAATCGTAATAAAAGATGATGTGTGGATTGGGACTGGTGTTATTATATTAAAAGGAATTACCATAGAAGAAGGTAGTATTGTTGCGGCAGGATCACTGTTAAATAAAAATGTTCCACCTTATTCTATTGTAGGAGGAGTGCCTGCAAGGATATTGAAATCAAGATTTCAGAATTCTCAATTAGACGAACATATTCAAATCATGAAAGAAATAGAAAACGACTAAATCAATAACGAATACACAACTTAATACTAATAATGCAAATACAAACAAGTCTTTGAATTAGACGTTTTACAACAAAAATAATTAAGAAAAAACAGCAATTTCGTTTTTGTATTATTTTGGGTTACGATCCTATACCAAGTGATGAGGTTATAGGTACAAACAAGCGAA
>JABMPH010000383.1 GCA_013203805.1 Bacteroidota bacterium
ACACTGTATGGTATAAAAACCAGTTAGGTATGTTTCTTTCAAAAGATGAAGCCAAATATCATCCGATTGCTGATAAAATTATTTATAGTGGATTGATATATCTTGATGTATTAAGAAATGCTAAGTTTCCTGTAAAAAGATTAGTGGCTGGACCTAATTTACGATTTACTTCTGTGTATAAAGGGGTTTCATCTGTAAAGCAAAGCATAGAAAGTCCAAATATATTTCTACCATTGACATTTGATAGCGATCTTGCATACAACCTTATTCATAAAATGAACATTGTTTTAAAGTCTTTCCCCAAATTACATATATTCATAAGGAGGCATCCCTTATTAGACTACAAAGAGTTAGATGAGTATTTAAATGAAATTGAGATGGTCAATTTTCAATATGCTGATGATGGCAGTTTCCAGGATTGGCTATCTAATATGGATATCGTAGCTACGACAGGTGGTTCTATTGTGATTGTAGAAACTGTTGCAATGGGTATTCCCTTAATCAGAATTGAACCAGATAACGATTTTTTTTTAGATCCTCTAGCTTGGACAGATTATCCAATTCAAGTGGTAAATAGTCCCGATGAAATAATAAATGCTGTAAAATTAATATTAGATATGAAAAATGAAGAGAAAAATAGATTTCAAACATTGGGTAAAGACATTTTATTTAATTATTTTACAGAGATTAATGAAAATAATATGAAAGTATTTAATTGAGAATTAAAAATATTGAGTGAAACATAAAAAGGTTAACTGAATAAATGGTTGATGGATATAAGCATATACTAGAATATCTATATGATAAATACTACATTAGTTGTTCTGAACGTTCGGATGTGACTTCAAGTTATTGGCGTACCATAGGAGTGCAAAAAGTATGGAAAAAGAAGAATTGTTATAAAGTCGAGGGCTATGCTTTTGGTGGATATAGAACCAAAAATATGATCAATTATTTAAAATATATCCCTATGAGAATTCTACTTTCCTACTTTATTAGGGAATACCGTTTGCCTAAATATCTTCTACAAGCTCAAAAGACAATATTGGAAAGGTTTGGTTTTCTCCCAAGTATTGATAGTTATAAACAAATTCTTTCTTACAATACTATCCTTAAGACATTAGATAATATAGATAAATCAATAGGAAAAAAAATTAGTTCTATCTGTATCATAGGAGATGGTTATGGATTTTTTTCAAGCTTAATAAAACTTACCAGTCCGAACATAAAGGTTATATCTGTAAATTTAGGTCGAACTTTATTTTTTGATGTTTTTTATTCAGAGAAATGCCTTCCTGATATACATCCATTGTTACTAAAAATAAATAGTGAAAACATTCAACTTTCAACTTCTAAATTAGTATTTATTGAAGCAGAAAATTATAGTCTACTAGAGAATTTAGAAGTAGACCTATTTATAAATATTGCCTCAATGCAGGAAATGAACCCCGATGTCATTGATAAATATTTCAAATATATGAGATCAAGCAAAAAATCCGCACGCTATTTCTATTGCTGTAACCGATTAGAAAAAGTGTTACCTGACGGAACAATAACTAAGTTCATTAATTATCCTTGGAGAGATTGTGATGATGTTCTTATAGATGAATTATGTCCTTGGTATCAAAAATATATATCAACTAGACCACCGTTTTTTCGATTGTATGATAGTCCAATACAACATAGATTTGTAAAATTAAGTGACCTTTGAAAAAGAAATAACTCTTCAAAATCCTGATCATAGGAAAATTAAATAATTATGTTTAAAAAGAAACAACAATAAGCTCATGGGTTACTTTCAGCGACCCAGCCATTGCTGAAATAATGGTTAAATTTGGGTTTGATTAACTTGTGACATAGAGCATATTTCACCTTTCTTTAATCATAGTTGAACCGGAGACGACAATTTCTTTCTTGATTCCTTTGCTTGGTCGAATAACCCCTTAAAACCGACAAACCCAGGTAATCAGATAAAATAATAAATGCTATAAAATTAATTTTAGGCAAGGGGAAAAAAAGATAAAGATAAATTTTAAGCAATTGGTAAGGACGTATTATTCAATTATTATACAGAAATTAATGAAAGTACTATGAAAGAGTTTAATTTGAGAATTAATAATAATGAGTAATCTAAAAAGTAAACTAAAAAGAAAAGAGATTACAATTGGCTCTTGGATCACATTAGGTGATCCCGCGATTGCCGAAATAATGGCAAAGTCGGGATTTGACTGGCTTGTTATTGATATGGAACATAGTGCGCTCTCAAATAATCAAGCTCAGGAAATAATAAGAATAATTGATTTATGCGGTATTACGACTCTAGTCAGAGTAATGGATCATAATTCGAACGCTATCAAGAAGTTCATGGACATGGGGGCACATAGTGTTATCATACCTCGAGTTAACAGCAAGTCTGATGCTGAAAAAGTTGTTAAAGCTGTAAAGTACCCACCGATTGGAACAAGGGGGGTGGGATTATTTAGGGCTCATAATTATAGTTTAGACTTAAATACCTACCAGAAATGGAACCAGGATAAAAGCATTGTAATTGTTCAAATTGAGCATATTGAAGCGATAAATAATATTAAATCAATACTTAGTGTTGAGGGTGTCGATGGATATATTATTGGACCGTATGATTTATCAGCTTCAATGGGATATCCGGGGGAGTTTGAACACCCAGAGGTAAAGAAAGTTTTAAATACACTAAAAGAAATAATCAAAAACACCAAAAAACCATGGGGTTATCATGAAGTAAATCCCGATCCGAACTCAGTAATAAATAGGATAAATGACGGATATCGATTTATCGCATTCGGTGTAGATTTTCTATTTTTCAGCACAATATGTAAAGATAAAATATCCTTAGTAAAACAACAAATCATTCAAAATACAAAATGTCAATAGTCGCAATTATTCCAGCAAGAATGGCTTCAAGCCGTTTTCCTGGGAAGCCTCTCAAACAAATTTTGGGACTATCCATGATAGAGCATGTCAGGCGCAGAGTCTCTCTGTGTGAAATAATTGATAAAATAATTGTCGCAACATGTGATAAAGAAATATTTGATGAAGTCACAAGTTATGGTGGGCAGGTAGTTATGACATCAAACTGTCATGAGAGTTGCATTGATAGAGTTACAGAAGCAGCACAAGGGATCAGTGCAGATTTAATTATTAATGTACAGGGGGATATGCCCCTCGTTGATCCAGAATCACTCAAGGAGCTTGTAACACCGCTTATGCAGGATATTTCTGTTCAATATACTGATATGATAAACCCAATTACAGACATTTTGGAAATAAACAATCCTAATGTAGTCAAGGTTGTAGTAAGTGTGTCAAATAATGCAATCTATTATTCGCGGGAAGCAATTCCATCGAATAAAAAGGCTGCTAACCATGAGGTTAAATATTTTAAGCAATTAGGTATAAACGCTTTTCGAAAAAAATCATTGGAGCGATTTTCTAGTTTAGCAAGAACGCCAGTTGAAATAACCGAATCTGTTGATATGCTTAGGCTGCTGGAGAATGATATTAAAATTCGACTTGTTAAAACGGAAGTCAGTACTGTTGGGGTTGATACTCCAGAAGATTTAGTACGAGTTAAAGAACTAATGATCAAGGACTTAATATTTTCACGATACAAGGAATAAAAAATATGGATATTTATTTTAAACCTATGTTTACTAATCTTTATAAAGACTTTCCAATAGTCTTAATTGACGTTGGAGCAAGTGGCGGATTGGAACGCAATTGGTTGGAAGCAGAGCAACACCTAAAAATTATTGGGTTTGAACCTGATGAGCGTGCCTATAGTGATTTGATGAAAAAAAAGAATAATATGTACTATTATTTTAATATTGCCCTAGGTGGTGAAAAAACTGCAACACCTTTTTATTTAACAGAGAAACAGCAAACATCATCTGTATATCGGCCTAATTACAAATTTTTGAATAATTTTCCTGAGGTCGAAAGATTTAATTTGGTGGGTGACGTAGAGTTAGAAACTGATACTTTAGATAACATTGCACAGCATTCGTTTAGTCGTGCAGATTTCATAAAACTTGATACCCAAGGAAGTGAATTATCTATTCTTGAGGGCGGAAAAGAAATACTTTCAAATGAAATCTTTGGGATAGAAATTGAAATTGAATTTGCTGATATATATGAAAACCAACCGCTTTTTGCTGACGTTGATAAGGTAATCAGAGAATTTGGCTTCCATCTTTTTGATATACAGCGTTGTAACTGGAAAAGAATTTCAAGTTCAATTAATTATGGTAAAAAAGGCCAGCTAATATTTGGAAATGCCTTATACTTCAAAAAACCCGAAAATTTTAAACAAACAGTTAGAAAAATCAAAGATATAAATTATAAAAAATCAAAAGTTTTAAACGCTATTTCGATTTGTTTACTTTATGGATATGTTGATTACGCATATGAGATATTTAATGCAAACAATAATATTTTCAAATTAGAAGAGTCAAAATCAATCACTATAAAACTAAAGAAGATTACTTCCCTTGGTAACTATATTCCTAATTTCAAAGGCAAGGCAAGGTTGTCAAATTTATTTTATAACCTAGGCGATATTTTTTGTACGGGTAATCGTTATTGGTCTAAAAATGATAGAAAATTAGGTAATAGATGAGCAATAAAAAACTTCGTGTTGGTATTGTTGGATATGGAGTTGTAGGACAACGCCGTAGGTTATTTATTGATAAGAATCCCTATTTGAAAACAACTGCTGTATGTGACGTTAGATTTAAAAATGACGGTTCTATGATTGATGGTTATGACATTAACTACACATATGACCAATTAGAGGAGCGATCTCTAGAGAAGCCTCTATCTGGTATGTCTGATGATGGAATTCAATATTACAACAACTATCTAGATCTATTGGATAATAGCACTTTAGATATAGTATTTGTTTGTGTGCCGAATTATATAGCACCTGAGGCAACAATTTCCGGTCTTGAAAAAGGCTTACATGTTTTTTGTGAGAAACCTCCAGCGCGCACAGTTGATGAAATCAGGAAGGTCATTGAGATTGAAAAAAAGCATCCTCAGCTCAAGTTGAAATATGGTTTTAATCATCGTTATCACGGTTCAGTAAAAAAGGCCAAGGAAATAGTCAACAGTAAACAATTTGGGGATATTATCAATTTCCGTGGTGTATATGGTAAGAGCAGTATTGTACCATTTACGGGTCAAT
>JABMPH010000384.1 GCA_013203805.1 Bacteroidota bacterium
GATCTGAAGGGTTTGTGTATGGTGATGAATCATCAACCCATGCATAATTACCTGTAGATCCTGTTGTGTGATCAACGTTTGCTCCAAAATAAGCAGTTCCTGAAAATTTCCAATAATCCGGGCCATAATTTGTCCAGAATGCAGGTATTGAAGTTCCTGTAAAAGTTTCCAGATAAGGATAACTTGAAACTGGTGGTGGCATAGGAGCGGCAGTTATATCAAGATTAAAACTTGGAATACAAGTTGGACTTGGCCAAGTATCAATCATAACATAATAAGTTCCTGCGGGAAGAATGGCGCTAGCTGATTTAGCAGATGAGCTACTAGAACCCACGCCACCTAAATAAGCACCAACATCAGGACAAGCATCAAATATACCAATTCCTGAATATGTGGTACCAAGAGGATTTAATGTTACAGTTAGGTTAGCCATTTCTGTTAGCACAACCTCATATATAATATCTTCTCCTCCGTCGTAATAACCCATACCAGTGGTACTATAGTTATTACCTCTTCCGCAAGTAGTTTGACCATTATCGTTATAAGTTAACGGTAAAGCGCCAGAAACTACAATTGGAGTAGTACAGTCATCACCTACAGCTGCTACGCCTCTTGAAGGAGGAACAACCACTGTTGGGCCATGTTCAGTTTGTAATTGTTGCTGCTGTTGAGCAAAATCAGTATCCGTTGTGGATACGGAATAACTCTGAGCAAAAATTACCGTTGAAGATAGCATAAATGCTAAAGTCAACAAGAATAAACTTGTAATTTTCTTCATGCGAATTGTTTTAAATTAAAATTATTAATATTTAGTCTATTTACATTACATTAAAAAGTCAAAATGCAGCAAATGTATCGCACTCACTATCAGACCAGTAGTCGCTGGCGGCACTTAAAAAAGAAATACAATAATTGTTTTTCTTCCATATAGTTAAGCATCAATACATTTAATTACATCTATAAGACAGTTTAATGACGTTTTACCCCTACTCCAAATTGCATTTTTTTTCGTTTTTTTCACTTTTAGAAATATTCTCGTAAAAAATGCATAAAACCTTCACTATATGAGATTGCTTCGTCATACTTCCTAGCAATGACGAAGCAATCTCTTAGGAGGCAGGTATACCACTTCGCTACTTTTTGAAAGCTTACCATAGCGGTGCTATGCTTTGTCTTCAAAAAGTCTTATACTATTAACCTGAGTTCGGCGTAAGATTTTCAACACAGAAAGTCACAAGTTTGACAGATTTGGGCAAAAAAAGCAAAGCAATAGTAATCTATTTCAAGGATTTTTTGGTTCAAAGATGGTAAATTTGTGACTTTTCCTGAAAGGACATCAATAATTTCCCCAAAATCTTCCTCAAATACCCTCAAATTATCCAGATAGTCCTTCGGAAATTTGAGATCTATTTTGGAAAAATTATCTGATGCTGTGTGGAAAGCTTACACCGAGCTCAGGTTATTAGTAGAGTAAAAAGATTCCTCTGTTCGTAACCTTCATTTCATTTGGTTACTCAATAGGAATGACACCAACATGTGGCTGGGGATTTCGTTTAACGAACAATAAAGCTAAAACGAAGAGTAATGTTTGGCATTATAACTCGTCCGAAATATATGCCGGAAACAAGGTGTTGAATATTTATTACAGCCCCGTCTTGATCTGAGACAATCTGTTTGAGAACAATATGCCCAAATACGTTACTTATATAAATCTCAGATGTTGATTCATGTGAATAATATGGAATATTGATTTCATCGATAGCAGGATTTGGATATACATCAATAATACTTTCAGCATCAATATTTGTTTCAGTAGTAATTCCAATTTTTTGGTTGTATATTTCTAATATAACTCCTGTTTCGTTTTTATGATCTGGCGAAACAACTATTAAAGATGATGCAGAAGAGAAGTATCCTGCTTTTTCAGCTTCTAACATATAATTACCATAGGGAAGATTGGTTAAATAGAAATCCCCAAATTCATCTGTCAAGGTATAATCGAGAAGCGCAGTTTTATTACTATTATAAAGAAAAACAGTAATATTTGATAACCCCCCATTACAAAACTGGCTTCCACTATTTTGGAACCAGGGTGCGCAATAAATCTCGCTATTATATTTGGAATCAGATGGTGTTACCATGTGACCAGTAATAGAGGCCTCGCCAACAGGCAAAACAAATCCTACTGATGGAAGATAAATATCAATATCATAAACATCCGCATCTACCGGCAGTAAATACGCCGCCTCCCAGGTTACTTTGTTTGCATAATAACCGGGAACTACATTATCTTGATTGTTGGTGTCGGGAAGGGCATAAATGTAATAATTACCCCTCATAACTTTGTCAAATCTAAAATAACCATCGCTTTCGGTGAATTCAATTTGTGCTGCTCTGGCACCAGATGGATTTTTCATAAATGCAATCACAGTACCTGTATAAGGTGATTTTTGGTTAGTCCATAGTTTCCCTTCAATAGAAAAATGAGGTTCGATTGTAATTTTAACAGAATCAGAAACAGTACCACACTCAGAAAAAGCAATCATATCAAGATATACTTCACCAAAATTAATATCTGCTATACCCGGATAATAAATTGGATTAATAAGAGTATCGCTGTTAAAGTTACCATCGCCATTACTAAACCATCTTACTTCTTCATAATTTAAAGCATATGAGCTAACTAGTTCAACAGGTGAATCAGCTACTACAATTGTGTCATTTCCTGCAAAAGCTATTGGGTTATCTATTATCGAAAGGATGAAACTATCAATAAGGGTGTCGTTGTTGGTACTAACTTTTAATGAAATAATTGCTCCCCCTTCCATAATATCTATTACACCAGGGAAATAACTGGTTTTTAGCACATCAGGATTAATAAAATAACCATCGCCACTTGTTGTCCATAATGTTTGCTCGTAAGGATAAGGTATACTGCTCTGTATTAATTCAAGCTCCTGAGTATACTTACAAATAATAGTATCCATACCTGCATAAGGATATAATATTGCAAAGGCAAAAGGACTTTCATGACCGCTTAATTGGGAGTTAGATGATAAGGTTGCATTATCAAAAGCGGTAACCGCAATTGGGTCAAATATTGAAATATCTCCGGAAAGTAAAAACATAGTATCAGTTTGCAGCTCTTGGCTAATACTAAAACTATAATCAGAAAAATTACCATAATATAATTTGTAGCCTCTTAAGTCTTCCTCCTTATTAGCATTCCACGATAACATAGTCTTGTTATCAACAAGTTGCTTTTTCACATTATATGGTGGTGAAACTGGGTTTGTTGTATCTATTTTGCTAAGGTATGGATCGTAATAAATAACTCCCCTATCAGGGTTATCTTTGTAATCATAAATTAACCTGTTTATTGTAGCAGTATCGGTAGTTCCCCAATAATTATTTGCTATGGATAAATCGAATCCTGTATTATTTACAACGATATTTTTCTGCCCATAATTATTCAATAAATTATTTTGACTGAATACTGTATTACCAGTTTCCTTGATACCTAATAGTTCAGTAGAATTTAAAGAAAATGTATTGTTTAAATGTTTATTCCCCTCTGAACCTGCACCTATTGCAATGGCCCAACTATTTTGATAAAAGCTATTATTATTGATCAAACAATTATTACCTTTTTCTTCGCAGAATATTGCAATACTATTATTCCAAAAAATATTGTTGGATACTATTGTGGAATCATGTGCAAGATATAATCCATAACCTGCATCAGACCTATTATTCATAATAATATTTTTCTCGATTACATTTTTTGAATTCACCGAGCCCCCATAATTATTAATCCAAATACCATTATTGCCAGATTCAATTATATTGTGGCTTATCAAATTGTTTTGATAAAGTCCTCCTACCTCCCTTTGAATTTTAATATTATGATTTTCATTCTTTATCTTACAGTTATAAATTACATTATCTGAGGTTGAACGCAGGAAGTCGCTTGATAATTCAATACCATCATAATTATGTTCGATAACACAATTAATAAATAAACAATAGCTGCTGTTGATTACCTGAATTCCAAGATTTTGGCTGTGAAGCATACTCGAATTTTCGATTTCTACACTTTTGGAGTCCTCCAACAATATAGCTGTTTCGGCATCAATAATATTAGCGTATTTGATATAACTTTGGTTTTCAGCATTTGCATTTCTAATTGTAAGACCTGACCATTTCCACATTTGCCCCGGATTACTATGGTTTGGCAGGAATTTTACCGAATCTGATTCTGACCCATCCACTTTTAGTATACCCTCGTCAACAATTAGCCCCATTCCATAATTTATTTTTACAACAACACCTGCATTTATTTTTAATACCTTACCATTCAGAACTTCGTAATTCTGATATATTACATAAGTAGTATCGCTATACAGGGTTCGGCTATTTTCCATAACGCCGCCTAAATAAGAAATTTGGGAAAATGAATGCAGTGTAGTTAAAATAAGCAACAATGCAACTCCAACCCGTGCAATCCCTGGATAAAGAGAAACATACAATTTGAAGATATAAATTATTGACGGCTTAACCATTTAAAACATTTATACTAATTAAATCAAAAATAATAGATTAGCCCAAGTTTAAGTCCCACACCGTCTATTCGTGTGTTTGTAGGATAATTGGTTACAATTTTATTCAAATGCCTAAAGTAATACAGCTCTGAATTAAAATCAAAATACCTATTTATACGATTTTTCATTCCTATTCCAGCTATTACCGATACCGATTGAGTATTAAAGTTTAGATCGGCAAAATCTATACCTGTAGGTTGATTGAGATCAGGAATTGCCAATCCTGTTTTATATATTAAAATAGATAGCTGAGCACCTCCCTTTACATATAATCTAAGATTACTATTCGTATAAAAATCGAAAGAAAGGGAGGTCATAAGTTCGAGCATTCCTATTCTATTATTAATATTATAGTTGTACTCTTGATTATCGATTGGTTTCCAGGTGGAATCAGTTACGTAATAATAAGTAGTATCGTTAAATTCAACCGTATAATATTCGTCTATTGTATCCGTCACAAAAAATCCACCATCCTGAATACTAAAGTTATGATTAAACTTTTCGGCAAAATGAGTTAGTTTTATACCCCCGCTAACATTCCATTTATTGTATATACTACTTAATTCAACTCCCAAAGAAAAATTTCTGACAGTAAATTTCTTATCCTGACGTACAAGTGAGAAATCGGAAATAACAGGAGCCACAAAACCAGATATCGACCATCCCTTTTCTCGGGATGCTTCCTGATTGAAATAATCGACTGGGATATCCTTAATTTTGCTAGGTGGAGGCTTTATTGGTTTCTCCTTTTCTATTACTATCGTATCAATAATGAAAACTGTATCGGTTTGAAATTTTATTATCGTATCCCGGACGAAAATAGTATCGACCATGGGCATTACTTTTAAAATTTCATCATTAGTATGTGCAACAACTACATTTTTCGGAATTACCAAATTATCAGATAATGGGTCTGATGCTAACTCTTGAAAGGGTTTCTTTACTAATGAAGCATCTCGATATATTACAACCTGATTGCCTATCATCTTAAATGTGTGGCTTGAACCCGAAAGTAATTCATCGAGTATAATTAATGGTTGTTTATCGTTGGCTGAGTAATTTATTTCTTTGCTAAAAATACTGTCGCCAGCATTATATGAAAAATTCAACTCCGAATCATCACTAAGCCTTAAAAGTACGGATGAAAGCTTTTCCCCGTTTGCGGAAAAATCAATTTTCCCATTTCCTGATGATTGGGCAACTAATGGCTTAACCATCCAAAGAATGAAAACTAGTGTGGTGATGAAAAAACGAAAAACAATGGCAAACTCAGGGACTAGTTTGACCACAATTAATCTATCGTCTTGATAAAAAAGTACCCCCATTTAATTACTTAGGTTCAATAAATATTTTAATGGGCTAAAGTACAAAAAAACCTTACAGAATACTCGCCATTATTACTGTAATACTTAGATATTTATCGAAAATAGATAGAAATGATTTGTTAAAAATGATTTGGATTTTAATGAACCAATACCGAGTTACCTTCAATCTTGTAATCAATTCCATAAATTACCTGTAACGACTCAAAGATGTTTTTGGGAGATTCATCTTTAAAACGAGCGGTTAGGTAATAATCCTCAAGCGGTAGTTGTGAGGTAATATTAATATTAAAGTTTTTCTCAAGAACTTGTACAACATCTGCTAAAGGAGTATTTACAAATTCCAGTATCCCGGTTTTCCAGGCCATGTGATTATTATCTGAAAACTGAGACTTGGTTATTAAACCGGTTGTTTTATTATAAACTCCTTTTTCACCAGGGGTTAAAATTACTTGTTCCAATATATTACCATCAAAACTATTGATTGAATAAAATAGAATCTTACCTGATTCAAGGTAAACAATTATTTCATCTGAATTAAGGCAATTGCACAAATTGAATGATGTACCAAGAACCTTTACCCGTACATTTTCAGTAGCGATAATCATTGGCTTATCTGGGTTATGTGCAATGTTGAAAAATGCCTCTCCCATAAAACTAACTTCTCTAGTATCTAAAGAAAAATACTCCGGATAGTCTATTTTAGCACCCTTATTGAATGCAATATTAGAACCATCGGGTAGAACAAATGGTGAATCAGTTTGTGCAATAGCTGCCGTATAATTCAAAGTCTCCACTTGCTTTTCTTTGTCAAACATTAAATAGAGCCCAAATAAAAATACAATTACTGCTGCAACACGAGTTACATTAATAAAGAATCGTTTTATACTTAATTGCTTCTTATTATCTACAATTGGTGTATAAGATGCTTCCTTGAAGTTAGCACGAATTTTAAAATCTTCCCATCTGCTGTCAACATTTATTAAAAATGAATTGGTATTAACAGAAGTAGATTCCCATACATATTTGAGTTCGTTATACATCATCTTATTATCTTTCGATAATTTCAACCATAATTCAACTGCCTTTTGTTCCTCTTTGGAACAATTGCCAGATATATATGATACCAGTTGTTGTATGTGTAAATCGTTACTCATTACTAATTAAAACTACATGTTGTATCAGTAAGACAGTTAAAGGCCCTTTTACCCCTACTCAACATGTCATTTTTTTTCATTTTTTTTTCAATCTAAGTTATTTTACCTATTAAAAATATCCAATAAATTATTACTAGCCATTGCAATTGCTACAAAAGGAACATAATCTTTAAGCACAATTCGCAAATACTTCAAAGCCTTAGTCATCTGTGTTTCAACTGTTTTAACAGAGATAGATAGCCTGGTAGCAATAAATGAATTTTTCAATCCATCGTACCTACTAAGCTCAAAAATCTCTCGTCTTTTTTCAGGTAATTCTAATATTGCTTTTTTTAGAATAATTCGCAATTCTTCTTGTTCAAGCTTAAAAAGTCCGTCATCAAATGTTTCGAATGTTGTTTTATCCTGAACCAACATATACTTATCTTGAACTTTTTTCTTGTTTAAATAATTCAAGGCATAATTTTGAACTGCTTTATGCAAGTACGCTCCGATAGAAGTATTTATCTCAAGTTCTTCATGTTTGTCCCATAGTTTCAGAAAAATATCCTGCACTAACTCTTCGGCATCTTCAATTCTTTCAACATATCTTACACAATAATAGCATAAAGGAACATAATACTTGCGGTATACGTCCTCAAAGACCGACTTATCGCCATTCTTTAAGCCCTCTATTATAC
>JABMPH010000385.1 GCA_013203805.1 Bacteroidota bacterium
AGTATAATTTAAGTATTAATTCAGAATATGCAAAGTATTATAATTCAACTTCTCAGGAAATATTTATTGATGACAGCCTGTATAATCTAAAGTACACAACCAATCTTGATATTGTTAAGTATGGATTATCGGGACAAGCATCAAAAAGTATATTTAATAGCAGATTGCTAATTTCGCTTGGAATTAGGTTTGACGGGAATAATTATAATAGCAATATGTCTAATTTGTTAAATCAGTTTTCACCTCGTTTCTCACTTTCATATGCGCTCACTGCCAAAACTTCATTAAATGGAGCCATTGGTAGGTACTTTCAACAACCGGCCTATACAACCCTTGGATTCAGAGATAATTCAGGAAATCTTATGAATAGAAATTCTTCTGAGTTTATTGGAGTAACTCAATACTCCATAGGTACAGAGCACCGATTTTCAGATGAAATATTGTTATCAGTTGAAGGATTTTACAAGGATTATTTCCAATATCCCATTGATTTAATTACGGGATCAAGTTTGGCAAATCAAGGTGCTGATTATAGTAGTGTTGCTGGAGCTGCTCCTGTTGTCTTTTCTGGTAAAGGAAGAGCTACAGGAATTGAAGTTCTTAACAGAATAAATATGGATAAGTATACAATACTTGCAGCATATACATATGTTAGGAGTTTATTTACAGATCTTGCGGGTGATTATATTGCCTCATCATGGGATAGCAAACACCTATTCACATTTACTGGTTATAGAGATTTTAAGCATAATTGGAGGGTAGGGGCAAAATGGAGATATGTTGGTGGCTTGCCATATACTCCATACGATCTTGAAACTTCCGCAAATGTTGAGGCATGGAATGCAAAAGGACAACCTTATCTCAATTTTAATGAATTAAACTCACTCAGATTCAATTCATTTCATCAGCTCGATGTAAGGGTTGATAAAAATTTCTTTTTTGAAAAGTGGGCATTGATGGTTTATCTTGATATTCAAAATCTTTATAATTTTAAAGTTGCTGGTCAGGATTATATTGTAAGGGATAAAAACCCAGATGGTAGTTATAAAACTATAAATAACGGAACAGATTATGTTCTTAGTTCAGTTTCAAACGAATCAGGTACAGTACTTCCAACCATAGGTATAATGGTTAAATTCTAATAAACCTTGCACTGTATTTAACAACATAGGTCTCCTTCATACCGGTTAAACACTGATTGTGTCCTTCGACCGACTCTAAGAAGTGGAGGAAACTCAAGAATTAAAACAATAATTATAAAAAATTCATCGACCTGACAACCGTCATAATGTCAACAAGTTGGAGTTTCGTTTAAAAGCTCACTAATATCTACTTGAGGCATAACATGCCTTTCACAAAGAACCCGGTCAATTGCGAGACATCATTAGGATAGCTAGTGGGGAAGCATGGCGCGGCAATCTCCCGAGTTTGATACTCCTTTCAGAGAGACTCCCACGCTTCATTTCATTTCGCTCGGAGTTAAACGTTTTTTTACTTTTAGAAATTGGCTTGCTGTCAGGTAGGTTCGTAACCTTCATTTCAAATAGCTGCTTAATCTGAATGACACTAACAAGTGACAAAGATTGTGTCCTTCCTACCGATTGTAAGGAGCGGAGGAAACTCAATGAATGAAATGATAGTATTGTAAAATGATTTCACAATGGAAAAAGAAGAACTTAGTCAACACAAGAATCCCCAGCTAACCAGCCTGTTGAATATGCTATCTGTAAATTGTACCCTCCTGTTTCAGCATCCAAATCAATAATCTCACCGGCAAAATATAATCCTTCTATGATCTTCGATTCCATTGTTTTTGAAGAAATCTCATTAGTAGGAATTCCACCAGAAGTAATTATTGCTTCCTTAAATGATCGATGGTGGCTAATTTGGAATGGTAGATTTTTTAAAAGATGTCTTATCTGCTTACGCTCTTTCGATCCAACCTGATGGCATTCTTTTTGGGGATCAATCTCGAGAATCTCAATAAAAACAGGAACCATTTTTGCTGGAAGCCAGAAGCTCAAAATGTTGACCAGTTTCTTTTTTCCATGTTCATTTAGGTCCCTTAGCAATCTTAAATCAAGTTTTTGCTCATCAAGTGCCGGTTTTAAGTCTATTGTTATTTCAACCTTGCTTTTCTTGTGTAATTCTTCTACAACAATTCTGCTTAGGGTTAGTATAATTGGGCCCGAGAGACCAAAGTGCGTGAAAATCATTTCTCCAAAGTCCTCACCGGCTTTTTTGCCATTTATCCAAACAACCGCCTTAACATTTCTTAGATTAAGGCCTTGTAAGTTTTGAGCAATCTTGCCAGTAGTTTCCAAAGGTACAAGCGCAGGTCGAGCTTTAATAATATTGTGCCCTGCTTGTCTAGCTAGTTCATATCCATCACCATTTGAACCAGTAGCAGGATATGACATACCACCTGTTGCAATTATTACATTATTTGTATTGAATATTTGTCCGTTTGCTTTAAGGCCAACTATTCTGTTATCTTCAACAATCAATTTTTCAACACGATAACCGCATTGAGTTTTTACATTAAGTTGTTTTACCCATTTTAGTAATGCCTTAAGAACATCAGCAGAGCTATTGCTGGCTGGAAAATATCTGCCTCCACGTTCCAAAGTTGACTCAACTCCATAGTTCTTAAGCAGCTCAATAATATCTTCTGAAAAAAACTGTGAAAATGCCTTCTTGAGCATTCTGCCATTTGGATAAACATGGGTAATAAACTCACCTATTGGAGCACTATTTGTTATGTTGCAACGTCCCTTACCTGTGATTAGAAGTTTTCTTCCTTCGCGTTCCATTTTTTCAAGCACGAGCACTTTAGCACCCTTCTCTGCCGCTCTTCCTCCTGCCAACAAACCAGCAGGCCCTGCGCCAACTACTATTACATCCCAACTATTCATTAAATGCAAAGGTATTGTTTATTCCATTGGTTAATAAGTCTCCTTTTTACTTAAATTTACAGCCAATAATTAGTATTTAGATATGAAGAAATATTTATTAAAATTTATTTTTGTTTTTCTTGTAATCACTAATGTAAGTGCTCAAAATCAGAATATTGAAAATATGCTTTTTGAACTACCTAATGTGATCTTTAAGAAAGTTGATTCAAGAGATTCAGGTACAATGGATTATGAATTAAGGATTAAACAACCAATTGATCATACAAATCCTGATTTAGGCTATTTCTATCAAAAGGCATTATTTAGCCATAAGGGATTCCAAAATCCAACTGTTTTGGTTACTGAAGGTTATGCTTGTTACGGGAATTGGCCAACTGAGTTAACCATATTATTGGATGCAAACCAAATTGCTGTTGAGCATCGTTATTTTGGGGAAAGCATACCCGATTCAATTGATTATGATTATCTTAACCTTGAACAAGCGGCTGCTGATCTCCATTATGTAAATCAATTATTTAGGAAAATTTACACAAAAGGATGGGTGAGTACTGGAATAAGTAAGGGTGGTGCAACAACCATTTTTTACAGATATTTTTACCCTGATGATGTGGATGTTAGCGTACCATACGTAGCTCCTATAAATACGGAATTTGAAGATCAACGTATCTATACATTCCTTGACACAATTGGCTCTGATGAATGTCGTGATAAAATTCATCATTTGCAGGTGCGGTTACTTGAAAATCGTGAGAAAATTCTTCCCTTACTTGAATATTATAGCAAAGGAGCAAGATTGAATTTTTCATATGTAACATTAGAAGAGGCGTTTGAATATGCCGTATTGGAATATCCATTTTCATTTTTTCAATGGGGGCACAATTGTGACGATATTCCTACAGATACTACCTCAATAGAATTCATTACAAATTATTTGTTGGATGTATCAGGTGTTGATTTCTTTAGTGATAAATCAATAGAGGCGTATGGATCGCATTATTATCAATCGGCACAAGAGATGGGATACTATGGTTATGAAACCGCTGATTTTAAAGATTTACTTATAGCCTTGCCAACAGACTCTAATCCTCATGCAACATTTATTCCAGGTAAAGTTGAAGTAGAATTTAATGGAGATTTGCTTAAAGAAATAAATAGTTGGCTACCAGAACATGCAAATGAGTTTATTTATATTTATGGTGCAATGGACACATGGTCGGCATCAGCAGTAAGACCATCTGAAGATGTTGATGCCCTCTGGTTTTTTATGAAAGATAAGCATCATGGTAGTGCAAGGATTAGGAATATGAGTGAAGATGAGAAACAACAGTTGATATCCGCACTCGAAAGATGGCTGGATATTGAAATAGCAAAATAACTAATAGGTACACCCAACAACATTATTAATATGGAAAACAGGCTTAAGGATACATACAACCCCGGAAATTTTAATAGTATTGGTCATGAGCTAATAGACTTATTAACCAAATATTTGAAGGATTCAACCGAAGGTAATATTCCGGTAATGAATTGGAAAGAGCCTTCAGATCAGCTTAAATTTTGGAAGGATTTTACTCTTGAAAATAATAATCCTATCGAACTATTCAAGGCAATCATTGATAATTCAATTCATATTCACCATCCAAAATATATGGGACATCAACTATGTCCCCCAGCACCAATATCGGCACTTACCGGACTTCTTGGAGAGCTTATTAACAATGGGATGGCCATATACGAAATGGGTGCAGCAGCAACAGCTATCGAAAAGGTAATTATTGATTTGCTGGCAAAAAAAATTGGTTATGACGATAATGGAGACGGGTATATAACGTCAGGAGGTACGATTGGTAATCTAACAGCAATGCTTGCTGCAAGGCAAAATGCTGTTGATAGTGATATTTGGGAAGATGGTCTCACAGAAAACCTTGGAGTAATGGTTTCTTCAGAAGCTCATTACAGTGTTGATAGAGCATTGAGGATAATGGGATTTGGCTCAAAGGGGATTATTAAAATTCCGGTGGGAGATAACTTTAGCATAAGGACTGAACTGCTGGATCAGTATTATAAACAAGCTGAAAAAAATGGTGTTAAGGTTATTGCAGTTGTAGGTTGCGCACCATCAACATCAACAGGCATGTATGATGATCTAGTAGCAATTGGTAATTTTTGTAAACAAAAAGAGTTATGGTTTCATGTAGATGGAGCTCATGGGGGAGGTGCAATTTTTTCTAAAAAATACAAGCACTTGCTTTCTGGTATTGAAAAGGCTGATTCTGTTGTGATTGACGGACATAAGATGCTTATGACTCCGGCACTTTTAACCTTCGTAATGTTCAGGCAAAAGGAAGTTTCATATTCAACATTCAGTCAAAAGGCTCAATATCTTTGGGAAAAGAATCAGGATGAAGAGTGGTTTAATATGGCTCGGCGTACTATTGAGTGTACGAAGTTGATGATGAGTATTAAGTTTTATTCAATACTTATAACACAAGGAGAAGAGGTATTCGACCAATCAGTAACTCACTTATATGACTTGGGAAAAGAGTTTGCCAAGAAAATAAAAGAACGTGATAATTTTGAGCTTGCACTTGAGCCTGATTCAAATATTGTATGTTTTCGATTTATCAAACCTGGTGTAACAGGTGTTGATGTAGATAATCTTAACAGTAAGATCAGAAGTAAGTTGTTGAAAGATGGAGAATTCTATATTGTTCAAACCATATTGAACGATAGGGTTTATTTGCGAACTACGCTTATAAATCCTTTTACAAATTCGCAAATATTGGATGAGTTATTAGATGAGATTGAAAGACTTGGAGGAAACTAATACTTTCTGTAAAATGAATTAATAATAATTATTATTCAAAATATTATTACATTTGAAATGTATAATACCTAACTCAAATTAACTATTTATGAATAGACTCATATTACTATTATTATTTATACTATCGATGCATAATATTCGATCTCAAAGTTTAAGTCATGACGTTTTGTCGTCATCAGGAAAAACATTTGTTTCCCAGTCTTTTACAATCGACTGGACATTAGGTGAACTTTCAATACTTTACCTACCAATAGGTACTTATTACATTAACTTCCAAATAGATAAGAGTGTTTATTCTCAGACAATTAAAATCCAAAAAACTAAATAAGATGAAAAATTGCAAATCAACAATGATGGGTTAATTAAAGTTACTGATGGTGATATATTTATTGAAGATGTTAATAAGGGTGTTATAATGAAATCTGCAAATGGACAATGTTGGCGCATGACCATAAGTGATACAGGTGTGCCTATTACAACATCAATTATTTGTCCTGATTAAATTAATGTTATTGATAATAAGATAGTTGACAAATAGAGTAGTTATGAAAATAAAGATATTTCAAGTAGATGCATTTGCTGAAAAACTATTTACAGGCAATCCTGCTGCTGTATGTGTACTAAACACATGGCTTGATGATGATATTATGCAAAAAATTGCTGCCGAAAACAATTTGGCAGAAACTGCATTTATTGTAAACAAGGGCAATGGATATGATATTAGGTGGTTTACACCTACCATTGAAGTTGACCTATGTGGCCATGCCACCTTGGCTTCTGCGTATGTCATATTTAATTTTTTGGATTTTAAGGATAATGAGATAATTTTCAACTCACCCCAAAGTGGAGAACTCCGGGTAACTGAAGTTGGTGATGAACTATTCCTTAACTTTCCAGTTGATAAACTTGAAAGAAGCGATAACATCAAAGAAATTGAAGAATGCATAGGTATTAAACCAATTGAAGTATTAAAAGGTAAATCAGATTACATAGCTATTGTTGAAAGGGAAGAAGAAGTGGCAAACATGATTCCCAACTTAACTGCCATTGCGAAACTAGATGCCCGCGGGTTGATTGTGACAGCAGTTGGAAATAATGTAGATTTTGTCTCCCGTTTTTTTGGGCCTCAGTCAGGTATTGATGAGGACCCAGTTACCGGATCAGCCCACACATCACTCATTCCACTTTGGTCAGCAAAACTTAATAAACAAGATATGGTTGCCAAGCAATTATCACAACGTGGAGGAAGGCTTATCTGCATGCATGATGGAGATAGGTGCAGTATTGGTGGAAAAGCTAACTTGTATTTAGTTGGTGAATTATATATCGAATAGAATGAAAACTAAATATCTATTGTTTCTTGGATTTCTCATTCCCATTGTTTTCTGGATCACATTGTTTATGTGTTCATTAATACTTGGCGATTACAATCACTTTTCAAGGTTGGTAAGTGAGTTAGGTTCAATTGGAACCGAAACTCAATATATATTTACAACAGGGTTAGTACTCTGTTCGTTTTTGAGTATACTGTTTATAATTGGATTATATAGAGTATGTACCTACAATAATATTAGCACTATCCCAGTTTTAGTAATGTTAACTTTCTCATTTTCAATTGCCGGAGCTGGTTTGTTTCCCCTACCCTTAGAATTACATGGAATACTTGGTATGCCTTCCGTATTATTAATATTGTCGCCAATGACAGCTTTGTTATTATGGTCGAACAAAAATAAGCCTGGAAGTATTAAACTAATGTCAGCGCTTTGTTTTTTAATTATGTTGCTTGGATTTTTAGCATTTTTTCCAGAAGTGTTAAGCAATTTTACAGGATTAAAACAACGGTTTTTTCATTTGGGATGGACAGTTTGGTTTGTATATTTAAGTTATAGTTTTTTAAAATTAATGGATCAAAAGAGTAATAATTAAATTATTTGAAATGAAAAAATATATTTTTATTGTAATTTCGATGCTGCTTACTCAAGTAGTTACATCGCAAAATAATGATACATTAACCATGAATAATATGCCAATGCTAGGATTACGAACAGTCATCTATAAGGTAAATGACTTAAACAAAGCCATCGAATGGTATACAAAAGTGTTTAAAACTGAGCCATATTTTAACGAACCTTTCTATGTTGGATATAACATTGGGGGATATGAACTTGGAATTATGCCTGTTGAAGGCCCCAAAAGCGAATCTACAGATAATGTTTTAACCTATTGGGGTGTTGAAGATATCAACGCCGAATACAATAGAATAATAGAACTAGGAGCTATAGAACATGAAAAACCAACCAACTATGGCGGTGATCTTATGGTTGCCTCAGTTATTGACCCATGGGGAAATGTAGTTGGCCTTATTTACAATCCTGCGTTTAAGCTGGACTAGATTAATTAATCATTCCACGATGATATTACGTGAAAACTATGAATTTAGAATAAACAAGGTAGATGGGAATAAGGGAAATAGGGGATATATAGGGTCAAGACATATTCCTGATGTATAATATTCAATATTCTAAACAGTTTTATCATTTTAAAAAATAACAAATCTCATAGAAATTCAGCTTGATGAGATATAGGGATGATAAGATTATCTTGTCATGGTTTTAGTTCCAGTATCCAAATCCTTATAATCCCTATTTCCTTTACACCCTTTATTCTCCTTTATTCCCCTTAATTCAACAAATAATAATACTTGTTTATTAAGACAACATACTGATTAGGAGTTCATTATTCAGTAATAGTATTAAGTTTTTTATCCTTAATAATTTTGCACACACTCATTGGCACAAACTTCTCCCAGTTTTTTTTACCACTGGTTATCATTTTGTTAACTTCCCTGGTTGAAACATGTAACTGGTTAATCATCTCACTTTTAATGTCAAGGATGTATCTATTTTCCTTTAAATAATCAAATAACATCCTAACATCATCATCCATATCAATATCATCTGAAGTGATAATATCGGGATTCCCAGCCTTTCGGGTAGGGTAGATGTACAGTTTCATATTTGACGGAAACATTTTCCCAACAGCCTCCAATATTCCACCTCTTAATTCCTTATAGTATTTTTTATTAAGTACTCTTTCAAATGTTGGAATTCCCATCACAATTCTTAATTTGTTCATCTTGAACTGAGAGAAAAACTCAACTAGTTTATAATATTCAGGAAGATCAGATATCATTACATTTTGCCCGATGCTAACGAGCATATCAACTCTGTTAAGGAAATCCTGTTCATCAATTTCTCCCTTCGACAATATATTATTTATTGTCAACTCGCAAAAAGAAAGCGTGTTGTCGTGTTCGTAATCTTCATCAAGGGCAAATAATGCCATGCTTTTGTTTAGGATATCTTTGGCAATATATGTAACAGGCATAAAGCTTCCCCTAAAAGCAAGAACATTTTTCTTGTATAACATATCCGAAGGTTGCTGAACATTACCTTGTTTATCGAACATTATTGAACGGGTCATTTTGTTTTTAACAAGCTGAACAGCTAGTAGCTTATTGTCAACATAATCCAAATCGTGGCCGCTCATTCTCATTATGGTAATTCTAAATCTATCAACCGAGACGTTATCGGTTAGTGACTTCAAAAAAGTATTGGGACTATCATAATAAAATTTACATGCGTAAAGAAGATTTACTCCAAGTAACCCAATGGTTGTCTGTTGCATTAGCGCATCATTTTCAAGAAGTTTAATGTGAATAATAACAAGATTTGGTTCACTATTTGGTGTAAGTTGGTACTTGACTCCCATCCAACCATGACTCTTGTTTGTCTTGGAATAATTAAGCACTTCCATTGTGTTGGCAAGGGCAAAAAATGTAGTTTCTTCAAGGTCAGTTGAGAGTAAGCTGGTTAATTCCTTATATTCATAATCTAGCATTTTAATAAGGCGACCTTCACTAACATGCCTGCCTTGTTTATTATTGTTATAAAATGAATCGCTAAATCGTTTATCGTATGCTGATATAGTTTTTGCAATTGTACCCGAGGCTCCACCTGCTTGAAAAAAATGTCGTGCAACTTCTTGCCCTCCACCAATCTCAGCAAATGAGCCATAAAGAGACGTGTCGATATTAATTATAAGAGCCTTTCTGTTAGCTGGGATTATATAGTGTTGCATTGTAGTTAAATTTTGTCATTACGCTTCCTTTTGTTGAAGTAATTCTGCAAGTACTTTGTTTTCATCTCTAAGCCGGGCCGCATCTATGAAGTCAAGTACTTTAACAGCATCCTGCATTTCTTTTTTGTTCTTTTCAATAGCCATCAGAATTTCTTTTGCTGTCATATATTGCACTACCGGATCTGCCGCAATACCTGCTTTAATATTTGATTGGTATTCTTTATCATCAATATGAGATGAAGCCACTGATGTTTGCCCCATTATGGAATCAACGGACTTAATAATTGCAGTTGGAGTTATGTTGTGCTTTTCATTATAGGCCAGTTGTTTTTCTCGTCTTCGTGTTGTTTCTTCAATTGTGAGAGCCATCGACCTTGTGATTTTGTCGGCATACATTATTACTTTACTCTCAAGATTACGGGCAGCTCTACCAGCAGTTTGAGTTAATGATTTGGCCGATCTTAAAAAGCCCTCCTTGTCAGCATCAAGTATTGCTACAAGAGCAACTTCAGGTAAATCCAAACCTTCCCTCAATAAATTTACGCCAACCAGTACACTAAAATTACCAAGTCTTAAATCTCTAAGTATTTCAACCCGGTCTAAAGTGTCAACATCCGAATGAATATATCTGGTATTTATTCCCACATTTATGAGATATTTAGTAAGCTCTTCGGCCATTCGTTTAGTGAGAGTGGTAACTAATACACGGAATTTTGCACTTATGGTTTTCTCAATTTCATCCAATAAATCGTCAATTTGATTATGACTTGGTCTTACCTCAATCGGAGGATCAAGCAATCCGGTAGGTCGTATTAACTGCTCTACTATTACTCCGTCAGATTTTTCTAACTCATAATCGGAAGGTGTGGCACTCACATATATGGTTTGCCGCGATAGTTGTTCAAATTCCTCAAATTTTAAAGGACGGTTATCCATTGCTGCAGGTAATCGAAATCCAAATTCTACTAAATTATGCTTACGCGATCTGTCACCTCCATACATTGCTCTTATTTGAGGGAGAGTTACATGACTTTCGTCGATAACAGTTACATAATCTTCCGGGAAATAATCAAGCAGGCAAAATGGTCTGGATCCTGGACTTCTTCCATCAAAATATCTTGAGTAATTTTCAATGCCTGAGCAATAACCCAATTCACGCATCATTTCAACATCATATGTAACTCTATCTTCTAGTCTTTTAGCTTCAAGGTGTTTTCCTATTTCTTTAAGAAAATCAACCTGCTTGGCCATATCAAGCTGAATCTCAACTAATGCCGATTTCATCTTATCCGGTGATGTAACAAAAATATTGGCAGGGTAAAGGGTGATATTTTCAAGTATCTCTACTCTTTTCCCTGCTATAGGATCTATAGATTCAATTGCTTCAATTTCATCTCCCCAAAAAACAACCCTAAAAGCCCAATCCATGTACGCAGGATAAATATCAATAGTATCACCCTTTACTCTAAAATTTCCACGTTTTAGCTCAATGTCATTTCTTGAATACAGGGCGTTAACAAGTTCACGAAGGAACTTATTGCGACTTAACTTTTGTCCAACAACAACTGTAATAACATTATTTGTAAAATCATCGGGATTACCAATGCCATAAATGCAAGATACTGATGAAACTACAATAATATCTTTACGGCCTGAGAGAAGGGAAGAAGTGGCACTTAACCGAAGTTTTTCAATTTCTTCGTTAATACTTAAGTCCTTTTCAATGTATGTGTTAGTTACCGGTATATATGCTTCTGGCTGATAATAATCATAATATGACACAAAGTATTCCACAGCATTATCAGGGAAGAATTGTTTGAATTCTCCGTATAGCTGGGCTGCAAGAGTTTTGTTATGACTTAGTACCAATGCAGGTCGGTTCAAATTTGCCAATACATTAGCGACTGTGAACGTCTTTCCTGAACCTGTAACTCCAAGTAAAGTTTGAGCTTTTTCACCCCGACTAAGGCCATCAACGAGTTGTTTTATAGCTTCTGGTTGATCACCTGTTGGTTTAAAATCTGATTTAAGGTTTAAATCCATTATCTATTAAAATCTCGATTTTGTTTTGTTACATGAAATGCAAAAATACAAATCGTTTAGGTAACATTGGTATTCAAGTTTTAGATATTGCAAATAGAATAACAGAAGTTAGGCCGAACACCAAGATTAGCTTATTAATATCAGGACCAATATGTAGTAAAACAATAAAGTTTTTGGATAAGGAATCAATATCAATAAACAGTATTGTTTAATATTTGATACTTGGGGTTTGTGTTGAATTTAATTGAAGAATAACTATCTTTGAAATTATTGAAATTAGATTTAGATGGAAGAAAAATATATACTATCGCTTGATCAGGGAACCACGAGTAGCAGAGCTATTATTTTTAATCACAATGGTGATATTTGTGCGACTGCTCAAAAAGAATTCGAGCAAATATTTCCAAAGCCAGGATGGGTGGAGCATGATCCTATTGAAATATGGTCAACTCAACTTTCGGTAGCCTCTGAAGTTATTGCAAAGTATGGTATTCATCCTGAAAATATTGCCGGTATTGGTATTGCAAATCAACGTGAAACAACAATAATATGGTCAAGAAAAACGGGTAAACCAATTTATAACGCTATCGTTTGGCAGGATCATAGAACTGCTGATATGTGTGATAAACTTATTAGCAAGGGTTATGGTGATACAATTAAGCAAAAAACAGGACTTGAATTAGATGCATATTTTTCGGCAACTAAAATTAGTTGGATACTTGACAATGTAACAGGTGCAAGAGACCGTGCAGAAAATGGAGAACTTGCATTTGGAACAGTGGACTCATGGTTAATTTGGAATCTAACAAATGGTAAAGAGCACCTGACCGATATTACAAATGCATCACGTACAATGTTGTATAATATTCATACACTTGAGTGGGATGATGAGTTGCTCAACCTGTTTAATATTCCAAAACAACTATTGCCCGAAGTAAAACCAAATAGCTGCATATTTGCTTACACAGCTGGTAAATTAATTAGTGCCCGAATTCCAATTTGTGGTGTTGTCGGTGATCAACATGCAGCAATGTTTGGTCAGCTTTGTATAAATAAAGGCATGGCTAAAAACACCTATGGTACCGGTTGTTTTATTATGATAAATACGGGTAATGAGCCTGTTATATCACAAAATCGATTGATAACTACAATAGCATGGAGTTTAAATGGAGAAGTTACATATGCATTGGAGGGTAGCGTTTTTGTTGCCGGTGCTGTGGTTCATTGGCTACGAGATAAATTAAATATTATCAAAACCTCGAAGCAAGTAGAGATTCTGGCCCATGGGGTAGAAGATAATGGGGGAGTGTATTTCGTGCCTGCATTTACGGGTCTTGGTGCCCCATATTGGAATCAACATGCCAAAGGTTTGATATATGGATTGAGTAGAGGAACAACAAAGGCTCATATTGCTCGTGCAGCATTGGAATCAATTGCATATCAAAGCTATGACGTTATAAAGGCAATGGAAAAAGATATTGGCACCAAAGTAAATTACATAAGAGCCGATGGTGGAGCATCTGCAAATTCATTATTAATGCAGTTTCAGTCGGATATACTAGGAACCACTGTTGAACGACCCCAAATACTAGAAACAACGGCACTTGGTGCTGCTTATATGGCGGGTTTGGCAATAGGTTTCTGGAAAAATACAGATGAACTTATTCGTCAATGGTCAATCGACAGAGCTTTTGTACCATTGATGAAAACTGAAATTGTGGATGAACTTATAAATGGATGGCATCACGCAATTAAAAAAGCATAGAATTAAAGAATTCACTATCTATGATAGGTGGATTTGGATCGAAACCATTGGGTGCTTTAAATTCATAAATATTTACTTTGGAGTGTTGGATTATTGCGTGGAAGTATTGCATAAAAATTATAACAATGAAGTATATCTTTGCAAAAAGATTAAACATAGATGCAATTTCAATCTAATTAATTTTTTCAGCACTCCATTAATCCATTACTCCACTATTATAATTCTTCATGTAAACAATCATTACATAACCACAATCAAAGAAGGTGATTAACATTAAACACGAACCTTCTAGGCATAAATAAACCTCTTAATCTTCTTGGTTGCAGTTTTTTGAAACTCTTCCTGCATGGTTTCAACTATCTGTATTTTACTAAATCTATTGACTTTATCATTAACATAGTCGCGTAATTCAGTTTTAAGCTCTTCACATTTATTATCTACGAAGTGAGATACTTCCTCTTTAACATGTTTATACTGTTGTTCAATTTCTTCACGGTTAAAATGAACTAACGCAACTAGTTTTCCTTTTTGTTGAATAACCAATGATTCAGCAACATGCTTAAAGTTATTAATTACAGATTCGATATCTTCAGGGAAAATATTTTCACCACTCGCACCTATAATCACATTTTTGCTGCGGCCACGAATATATAGAAAACCACTTTCATCAAATAGACCGAGATCGCCGGTTTTAAACCAATCATCTTCTGTCATAACTTCTTTAGTAAGTCCTGGTTCCTTGTAATAACCAAGCATTACGTTAGGTCCTTTTGCCCAAATTTCGCCTTCACCAGTGAATTTCCCGGCATGATCAATTTTTAGAGTTACACCTTCAAGTGCTGGCCCTGTTGATTGAAGTCTTGTTTGCCCGGGAGCGACTCCAGCAAGCAGGGGAGAAGTCTCAGTAAGTCCATAACCTATCGCATAAGGGAATTTTGACTCAATCAGAAATTTCTCAACTTCCTTGTTTAATTTAGCTCCGCCAATCCCAAAGAATTTCAATTCACCACCAAATGTTCTCATCAGCTTCTTTCCGGCCAGTTCGTTAAATTTTTTCCTCAATATAGGAATTTTATACAAAATTCTTGTGGCCATTTTGTCGGTAAAAGCCGGAAGAACCTTACTTCTATATATCTTTTCTATAATAAGAGGAACTGTTAACATAATGGTTGGTCTAACTTCCTTTAAGGCAGGTAATAGTACAGCTGGTGTTGGTAGTTTTTTTAGATAATAAACACAGGCACCGCCAAACATTGGAAGTATTAAACCTAGAGTATTTTCGTATGTATGTGATAAGGGGAGTACTGACAAAAATCGATCTTGATCATTAACTGGTTGAACTGTACGGCTTTTATCAGCAGTAAAACAAATATTTTTATGTGATAACATAACACCTTTTGATTTACCTGTAGTTCCAGAAGTATATATTATTGACGCAAGGTCAGTTTCTTTAACATCATATTTTGTACTGGAAATGACTCCAAGATCAAAAGAAACTTCTTTATTACCTTTAGTAATAATAAAGTCATCAATGCTTATTACATTGGTAATAATACTCTTGCCATTATCTGTAACTTTGTTTTGTAGTGCTTTTGAAACAAACAAAGCTTTCATTTCGCTATGCTCAATAACATTATTTATTTCAGTTGAACTAAAATCGGGCAACATTGGTACTACAACCGCGCCCATTGATGTTATGGCAAAATATGATA
This sequence comes from Bacteroidota bacterium, assembly GCA_013203805.1. Taxonomy (GTDB): domain Bacteria; phylum Bacteroidota; class Bacteroidia; order Bacteroidales; family F082. Next base: position 15,403 of record JABMPH010000385.1, read on the forward strand.
TACCCCAATTTGGCATGTTAGCACTCAATAATCCAACCTTATCACCTTGTACAATATCGAGTTTTTCAAGCAATGCTATTAATGAGTAAACATGACTTCTAACTTCACTATAAGTTAAAGGTTTTTCTCCAACAAATGCGTATGCGGGTCTGCTGGAAAACTTTTTGTCGGCATTATTAAGTAAACCCGGAAAAGTGTAGTTAGTATTCATTTGTTTGATTTTGGTAGTTATCAAAATTACGTATATTTTCTTTAGTTATACATCTACAGATTTATAGGCAATTATAAATTCTGCTATAATTCCTTGGCTAATTCGCTAAATAATTTGATCAAATCTTTTTCTGCAATTGCTGCATTTTCCAACAAGTCTTCTATTTTAACTGGTTTCAGATTATCAGGATCACATAAGTCAGTAACAACCGAAACGGCAGCAACTCTCATTCCCATATGGTTTGCAACAATAACTTCTGGTACCGTTGACATACCTACAACGTCGGCTCCCATAATTTTTATAAAGCGGTACTCTGCTCTTGTTTCGAGGCTGGGACCAATCCACGCTACATAAACTCCTTTATTTATTTCGATTCCCAGCTTCTCGGCTATTAACTCCATTTTTGTGATTAATTCACCATCGTAAGGCTCACTCATATCAACAAATCTTGGTCCAAGTTTATCATGGTTTTTCCCAACTAAAGGGTTGCCGGGTATCATATTAATTTGATCATCAATAATCATTAAAGACGCTGGTTTAAACAATGGGTTTATCCCTCCACAAGCATTTGATACAAATAATGTATGAATGCCAAGCATTTTCATAACTCTTATGGGAAAAGTTATTTCATCCATATGATAACCTTCGTAGTAGTGAAATCTGCCACTCATGACAAGTACAGTTTTCCCCTCCAACTTTCCATAAATCAACTTCCCGGAGTGTGACTCAACTGTGGCCTCAGGAAAATTAGGAATATCAGAATAATCAATACTTATTTCAATGGCAATATGATTAACCAATCCACCCAGGCCGGTTCCTAGAATTATACCGATTTGAGCATCTGTAATTCCTTTATTTATCAGATATTCAGTTGTTTGTTGTATTTTTTCTAACATAATATTTTTACTAGTTTAATTAAAAACAATTTCATTAATTACTTTTTTACCAATTTCATCATTTAACTTATTTGCAAGATTTGTACGTTCCATATAAAGTTCATTTCTAAGGACAGATGAATCCAGTTTCACATAAAGTATTTTGTTTTTTACATAAAGGTTTGTTGTATGATTAGCAATAATACCTCCCACAACTTTATCCCATGAATTTATTATTTTAATGCCATCCATTTTTTCAGTCCAGCCGTATGCTTTAAAAAGCTGTTCAAGTACTTCTTTTAATTCCTTATCGTTATTTCTGTTTATCATTATTAAGGTTCAGTTTAAGATTTAGGTTGAGAAACTAATTCATGCACCAATTAATATTCACAATTCACTAATCACTGTTCACCATTCACTATCTTAACCTCTCCGTCATCAACGGAAAAAATTCTATGATCAATTGAAACAAGACTAAAGATTTTCTCAATTCTTTGTCTCTGTGTATCGGTAATGAATACCTGACCAAAGTTATTCTCACTCACAAGCTGAATAATTTGCATTACCCTACTGTCATCTAATTTATCAAAAATATCATCAAATAGGAGTATGGGCTTAAATGATTTAACACGACGTGTAAACTCAAATTGAGCAAGTTTTATAGCGATTACGAATGATTTTTGCTGTCCCTGAGAACCATATTTTTTAACAGGAAATCCATTAATTAAAAATGTTAAATCATCTTTATGAATACCACATGTGGTATATCTTGTAATTCTATCTTTTTCGGATGAATTATTCAATAATTGACCAAAGCTATCTTCGTGTAACTGAGATTCATAATTAATTTTAACAGATTCCTTTGAGCCAACTAAGAAGCTATAATACTCTTCAAATAACGGATTAAATTTATCTAGAAACTCCTTCCTTTTCTCATAAATAGTTTTCCCGTGAAGGATTAATTTGTCGTTCCATATTTCAATTGCAGTCTCATCAAAATACCTATCATCAAACATTTGCTTAAGCAAAGTATTTCGTTGAAGAAGAGTCTTATTGTAGTTTATGAGCTCGTTAAGATATACTTTATCGAATTGCGAAATAACACCATCAATATACTTCCTGCGTAGTTCACTTCCATCGTTTATCAGATCACGATCGTACGGAGATATCATTACTAAAGGAAATAATCCAATATGATCAGCTAATCGTGTATAGGTTTTGGTATTTAGCTTAAATATTTTTTTATGGGTTCGCTTTTGAATACAGCTTACTTTATCAGCGCTATTATCCTGATTTTGATACTTGCCATGAATTGTAAAAAAATCACATTCATGATTAATGTTTTGAGTATCTATTGAATTAAAATAACTTTTGCAAAAGGAGAGATAATAAATAGCATCCAGGATATTTGTTTTCCCTGCACCATTATTACCCACAAAGCAGTTTATTTTGTCGCTAAACTTAAGTTCAGCACCAGTATAATTCTTAAAATTAGTAAGCTTAAGATCTTGTAGAAACATTCAGAGAAGTTATTATTTAGTTGTCATAATTGCCCTTGTTATGATGTGATAACACTATTAAGAGTTAACTGTATCTTACTAACCATGACAACCTTACAACTTGATAACCATGATAACAGAATTAATCCACTCTCACAAAAGGAAAAGCGTTCGAGAATTGTGGGTTTATTATATATGTACCAGATTCGTTAATCCATCCCCATTCACCGCCTTTTTTAACCATGGCTTTCCCATTATTGAAATTTCTTACTTTTTCGTATTGAGGGTTAATAATCCATGTACCTTTTCCATCAATAAATCCCCATTCCTTGCCCTTTTTAACAGCAGCTAAACCTTGGTAAAAATCTTCTACGTCAACAAATTGTGGGTTAACAAAATATTTTCCTTCACTATTAATAAAGCCCCATTCTTTTCCTTTTTTAACAGCAGCTAAACCATCCATAAATGAATGTGCGTTTAAAAATTGTGGGTTAATTATATAGTTGCCTTTTTTATCAACAAAGCCCCATTCTTTTCCTTTTTTAACTGCAGCCAATGAATTGCTATACTCAAGTATTTTATCAAACTGAGGGTTTATAACATATGAACCCATAATATCAATTACACCCCATTCACTACCTTTTTTAACTCGGGCAAGGCCGTTATCAAAACTTAGGGCATTATCGAATTGTGGATTTATCACCCAATTACCTTTTTCATCAATATATCCCCACTGTTTATCTTTTAGTGCACAGGCCAATCCTTCAGAGAAATCCTTAACTTTATTGAATTGCGGATTAATTATGTATGATCCTTTCTTATCAACAAATCCCCATTCACCACCTGAATTTACTGCAGCAAGGTTTCCATTAAAAGATTCTGCTTTCTCAAATTGTGGATTAATAATCCAACTTCCAGTGTTGTTAATATAACCCCATTCTTTATCCTTTTTAACAGCAGCAAGACCACCACTAAAATTTTCAGCAGCATTAAATTGTGGGTTAACCATATACGATCCCTTTGAATCTACATAGCCCCACTCACCACCATTTCGAACAGCTGCTAATCCTTCACTAAAATCTTTAATGTGCTCAAATTGTGGATTAATGGCCCAGAAACCATCAGTTTTTATGCATCCCCATTCTTTATCTTTCCTGGCGAGTGCCAGATAATCTTGAGAAAACACCATATTAAAAAGAAACAATCCCGAAATTAATAGTACAAACTTTTTCATGTGCTAGTATCATTGATTAATGAAGCTAAAATAATTAATATTTATGAAAAATCAAGAGAGGAGTAATAAGTGTTTGTAAAAATGCATTTTGTCACAGGATTAGTTAAGCAATATAATCCTATATTGTACCAAAACTTAAGTTATAAAAATAAGATAGGGAACTGATTGAGAACATTATTTCTTCATAAATGAAGCCAAATCGAAAGCTATTGTTAAGTAATTAGGTGAACCTGCAAGACTATATGTTACTCTGGAATAGTTGATTCTAAATTTATATATACGTACCCCAAATCCCCAGCTAAAGCCAACCATAGCCATTCGGTCTTCAACTTTCATTTCTTGCCTGCGTCGATAATTATAACCACCACGGAGTATTAAATTTTTCCCAATATATAACTCAGTGCCAATTATTATATGCCTCATAAACTGATCTCCAAATTTTGCAAAACCAGTTTTATACTTTGGCTCTCCGGTAATGGGATCAAATCCATTTGAAGGATTAGCCGGATCATTATATGTTAAATCCCATTTCTCAATATGATCATAAATTAATGAAAACCTAAAAGGCACATGATCTAATCGTTTTGAAATTGCATATTGTAAATCAAATGGCAATGGATCTCTGCTAGCGCCTGAGTAGTATGGAGTTAGCTGCATGCCCAAATTACGGGCAACAAGCGACATCGTTATACCCGACTTAGTTTGATATGTACCGGCAACATCAATAGCCATTCCAAATGAATTATAACTTTCATACGATGAGTATATTAACTTAGCTGCCGCTCCGATGGAAAATGACGAGTCAAGTTGGCGACCCCAACCAATTGTAATTGCCATATCGTAAGCTCCAAATGTTCCTCCCAAATTACCATTCTCATCAGCATAATCAATTTTACCATAGTCCATATACTGTAAAGTACCCATAAAGCTTCCTACCTTACTAAAGGTATTGGCATATTGAATACTACTGTAATTTGTTCCAGTAAAGAAGTTAATGTAATTGAGGGCCATGCTGTTATCCATGCCTGGGTTGATAAGGGACGGGTTTACAAAGCCAATATTAACATCATTATCATTAATTGAGGCTACATTTCCTCCAAGTGCAGCGATTCGAGCAGAAATAGGCTGCTCAAGAAATTGATAACCAGTGGATCCCCCTATTTGTGCAAAACTGTAATTTGACAATATTATTAGAAAACTTGCTATTAGTATTGTTGATTTTTTCACTTAATGTATGTTTATTTCTTCTATTAAACGATGAAGGGATATTTTTATTACCCCAATTTCTAATTATGCATATAAACTTTTACAAATATCACAATCTTTATTATAAGTGCAAGTCAGTAGTGAATATATAGTATTTGATTTGAAAAAAAAAGGAAGATTTAAATTATGCATTATTCAAGTAATAATGACACTACCAAGGAAAATAATGATATCTATACCAACTACAAATCTTCCCTAATTAACCTTATTAACCTCACCGCTTCCTGATATGTTGATACTTATTTCGGGATTACCGGAATAACTTATTTCACCGCTGCCATGGACGGTAGCATGAAGCTTATTATGAGCAACAACGCTTGCCTTTCCTGATCCACTTATTTTTACCCTTGCTCTAAATGATTTGAGCCCAAGGCTTTTAAAATCACCAGAACCGTTTATGTCGACATCAATGTTCTGGCATGTTCCGTTTAATATTATATTTCCAGAACCGTTAATATCTCCATCAACATCATTTGTAAAAATACTTAGCGAAATACTACCTGAACCGTTAACTTTTAACTCAAGGTTTTCCGATTTTATGTGGAAATCGGAATATACATTTGCACTACCTGAAACTTTAACTACTTCAATTGCTGTTGTTGTAATTTCAATAACTATGTCGCTATTATCCGCTTTGCATACATCACCCAGTATTATTAGTTTGTTTCGTGTTATCGATGTTGTTATCGCGTTCACATATGATTCAGGAGCTGTTATTGTAATCCCGGGTTCATCACCCATAATGATTTTCACATTTGCTGGGATAGAAATGTCAATTCCATTAAAACTTTCCACTATTCGATTATCTGTAATTATATCCCCTTCAGCATCCACACAATGAAAATTACAAGATGATAAACTGAATAATATAGCTGGGACTACAAATAAAACTAGTTGCTTATATTTTTTCATGATATTGTTATGTTGATCAATACCACAAAATTAATTCAATTTTTTTGAGAATGAAAATTTATTTCGTCATCGTACAATACTGATTAAAAAACAGACGTTGTTTATATGAAACTCTATACCCAAATACCGTCGCAGTTTTTATCGTTTGTTTTATAATTATAATATATTGCAATAATATATCTTTCAGCCTGTTCATAATTTCTAACCTTAAACAAAAGCCATGAGAAAGCCAGTTAACAGTACAGTTTTGAAGAATCTATCCCTCCTTTTAATTTTCCTGAGTATTATTTCCTGTGTTGATAATACTCCTTCGATGGAAGAAGAAACAACGAGTTCAAGGATATTACCTAAAGCCTATGTAAATCAAGTTACCGATGAATATGTGGGGTCAACAAGCTCAATTCAAATTAACTTTAGTGCCGATATAGAATTGATTGTGGATGGAGGTGATATTATTGATGAAGAAATTTTCAAATTCAGTCCCTCTGTTGATGGTAAAGTGTACTGGAATGGGAAATCCTCATTAATTTTTCAACCTGATAAACCACTTGAGTTTAACCAACTATATAATGTAAAGGTATTTCTTGATAAGTTGTTTAAGATGGACAGAAATCAGGACAAAATCTTTAAATTTAATATAAGGGTTTTTCCACAAAATCTCACATTCAAAAGAGATGAATTACAATCATACAAAGGAAAAGATGCTAAGTATAATTTTCTTGATGTGCGAATTATTTCGTCAGAACCAATTGGTGATAAGAATATTGAAAAACTACTTTTCGCTGAACAGGATGGAAGGAAACTGGAAATCACTCCTTTGATTTCTGATAAAGTAGATTTTAAGGAATTTAGAATTGAAAATATTGAGCGAAAAGAGACTCAAAGTATTGTAATAATAAGTTGGGACGGAAAAGAAATTGGTTCTGACGATGTGGGCATTGAGGAGGTGCCAGTTCCTCCCGCAAACGTATTTAAGTTTATAAGTGCAAAAGTAATAAATACCCCAAGTCAATATATTGAGTTAACATTTTCTGATCCAATTAACCCAACAATGAATCTCAATGGCATTGTATATATAACAGAAAACATGGATGTTAAGTATGATATTGAGGCTAACAAAATTCTTATATATCCAACATCTCACCAAACAGGAGATATAGTAGTTGCCATAAAAAAAGAGCTTAAGAATAGTAAGGGGAAGGGATTGAAAAATGACCTTCTTAAAAATATCCATTTCGGACAAATTCCACCTGCTGTAAAATTTATCGATGATGGGGTGGTACTCCCCGGAAATGACAACTGGACTATTAATTTTAGTGTTGTTAACTTGTCGAAAGTTGATATTATAATTCACAAAATATTTGTCGAAAATGTGAAGCAATTTCTACAAGTTAACAATCTTGATGGTAAACGTGAATTAGTTAGGGTATCTCAAATTATACATAAAGAACAGCTTGATCTTAAGCTATTAGCAAGTACCAATGATGGCTCATGGCTAAATTATGCAGTAGATATTAGTAAAATGATTCGTGAAAACGAACAAGGAATTTATCGGATACAGATTAAGTTTAAAAAGGAATATTCACTTTATGTTTGTGATGATAAGGAGATAGCAGACGAGAAGAATGGTTACAACTACGGCCATCACGATTATTACGATGATGAATATTATTATCCAGAATATTTTAGATGGGGATATCAGGATAATCCATGCTCAAATTCATATTACTATTATGAAAGATTTGTTGCGAAGAATGTGCTGGCATCAAATATAGGGTTAATTGTAAAAGGTGATAAGCAAAGTGGATATACTGTTTTTGCAACCGATTTGCTCACTGCCGATGTAATTGGTGGGCTTACAATTACAGCATTTGACTATCAGCAGCAACCCATTAAAATTGTAACCACAAATTCAAATGGAATTGCTCAACTTGGAATTATTGATGATCCCTGGATGGTTGTAGCACAGCGAAACAAGGAGTTTGCTTATGTTAAAATTAAAGGCGGTAACTCATTATCATATTCCAAATTCGACACTAAAGGTGTAATGCCAAGTAATGGAATTAGCGGTTTTATATATGGTGATAGAGGAGTATGGAGACCTGGTGACACTCTATTTTTAACTCTAATTGCCATGGATATTAATGGAAAGCTTCCCGAAAAGCACCCTTCAACCTTAAGGTTATATAATCCAAAAGGAAAACTTATGGTTGAGAAAACTTTGTCGACTAGTATCAATGGGTTCTACTCTTTTAAGCCGGTAACAACATCCGATGACTTAACCGGAGTTTGGAGGGCTGAGTTTAAGGTTGGTGGGTCGCAATTTACAAAATCCATCCGCATCGAAAATCTTAAACCTAACCGACTCAAGATATTACTAGATTTTAAAACGAAGCAACTAATTTCGGGAAATAACAAAGCTTCAATAAAAGTTAATTGGTTACATGGTGGTATTGCGTCGGGATTGAAAACTGAAATTAACGCAACTCTCAGGCCTTCTAAAACAACTTTCGACAAGTTCCCAGATTATAGTTTCAACGATATTGGCAGATATTTTGCTCCTGATGAAGTAACTGTTCTTGATAAGGATTTGAATAAGAATGGCGAACTTGATTTTAATATAGTTCTTCCGCCATCAAAGAGAGCACCCGGAAAACTCAAAGTTACTTTTTTAACCCGTGTATTTGAAAAAGGTGGTGATTTTTCAATCTCTCAGGATAATATGATATATTCTCCATTCAGCACTTATGTAGGGCTACAGCTACCTAAAAATGATAATGGGTCAAGTTACATGGAGGTAGATAAGTTGCATAGGTTTAAAGTTGCCACGGTTGATAAAGATGGACTCCCCATCTCGGTTAATAATCTTGAAGTTGAAATTTACAAAACAAATTGGAGCTGGTGGTATGGCTATGGTGATGGATATTCACCGAGATATATGTCATCGCGATATAGCGATTTGGTAAGCAGTCAGCGTATTAATACAAAAGATGGCGAGGGGTATTTTGATTTTGAAATTACATATCCAATGTGGGGATATTATTATGTTAAAGTACTCGACCCTGAAAGTGGACATAGTTGTGGATCAAAATTTTATATGGACTGGCCATCGTGGTATTCCAGAAATAACCGAAGTGCACCGGGTGATGCAAGCCAGTTGAGTTTAACATCTGATAAAGAAAAATATTTGGTTGGTGATACAGTAAGAATAAGTTTTCCAAGCCCTGGAAACTCAAATATACTGGTTAGTTTGGAAAGTAATAATAAGATTCTCAGAACATGGTGGCAAAATAGTAAACCTGAAGAAAGTCTTATTGAGTTTATCACCGATGCAGATATGGCACCAAATATTTACGCAACTATTTCTGTTATTCAGCCATTTGGTATAAACGAAAATGATTTGCCTGCCAGATTGTATGGAGTAATCCCCATAATGGTAGAGGATCCGGCAACCGTTCTGAACCCAGTTCTTACCCTACCTAAAGAAATCAGACCCAATACTGAGTTTAGCTTTGTAGTAAGTGAAAAAAATAGTCGTAAAATGACATACACAATAGCTATTGTTGATGAAGGTTTATTGGATATTACTAAATTCAAAACACCCGATCCACACAAACTGTTTTATGCTAAGCAGGCATTGAAAATGCAAACCTGGGATATGTTTGATTATGTAATAACAGCATTTAAAGGTAGTTTGGCTAATACATTTGCAATTGGTGGTGGATTTTCTGAAGATGATGACAAACCATCCAAGAAAAAAGCAAACAGGTTTAAGCCTGTTGTAACGTATGTTGGTCCCTTCACCTTGCAAGCCGGTGAAACTCTGACTCATAATGTACTAATGACGAACTATGTTGGATCTGTTAAGTTTATGTTGGTTGCAGGTAATGATGGCGCATTTGGAAACACCTCCGCCATCGTGCCCGTAAAACAACCTCTTATGGTGTTGGCAACAATGCCGAGAGTATTGGCACCAACTGAGCAAATAAAGCTACCAGTGTCGGTATTTTCGATGGATGAGAAGATTAAGAATGTAAGTGTCAAACTAATTACCAATGATAACTTTAGTGTTAATGTATCTGAGCAAAATATAAAGTTTACCGAACTTGGAGAAAAGACCATATATTTCGACGCTTATGTTAATGAAGGTGAGGGAATTGGCAAGGTTAAAGTGGAAGTATCATCGGGTGATGAAAATGCATACTATGATGTTGAGATTGACATTCGAAATCCAAACCCAAGAACTTATCAAGTTAAAAACCTATTATTGGAGAAAGGCAAAACTCTTGACCATAAGCCAGAATTCAAGGGTGTTAAGGGTAGTTTTGAACTAAGCTTCAGTGTAAGTTCAATGCCACAAATCAATCTTGAAAAAAGATTAAATTATCTAATAAGATATCCATATCATTGCATCGAACAAACAACATCAGCTGCCTTCCCACAGCTATATTTAAATGAAATGACAGAGCTGTCTGAAAAACAAAAAAATAGGATTGAGAATCATATTAGTTCAGCAATTAGTAGAATATCTAAAATGCAAGTTACAAATGGTGGATTTAGTTATTGGCCAGGTAATTCAATGGCAAATAATTGGGGAACTTCATATGCCGGTCATTTCCTTCTAAAAGCAAAGCAAAAAGGATACAACCTCTCACCAACTATGTTAAAAAACTGGATAAAGTATCAAAAAAGGCAAGCGGATAATTGGTATCCAGAATATAGTTCCAATAGAATGATTTATAATGATCTAACGCAGGCATATAGGTTATACACCCTTGCTTTGGCCGAATTACCAAATCTTGGGGCTATGAATAAGATGCGGGAAATGAAAGGGTTACATTTCATTGCTAAGTATCAACTTGCTGCTGCTTATGCTCTTATTGGTCAAAAAAGTGTGGCAAGTAAATTAATCGAAGGAGCAACTTATGTGGAGCCGGTTCGTTATTATTGGAGATGGAGTTATGGTTCAGAAACTCGCGATAAGGCCATGATGGTAGAACCACTTTATCTTATTAATGATAATGATGCAATTCCCATTGTGTTGGAGGTTGCATCAGCTTTAAGGTCTGATAGATGGATGAGTACACAAACCACTGCTTTTAGTTTGGCTGCCATTTCATTATACACTTCAAATAATGATAAAAATGATGCCTATTCATTTAAGTATAAGTGGGATAGTTGGTCGGACGAGATAATTCCGGTTAAACCAATTTTTGAAAAAGAGCTGCTTGTGGATGATGGGACAAAGCTGGAACTTGATAATACAAGTAATACAGATGTATTTGTAACTATTACTACCTCAGGGATTCCTGAGCTTGGAAGTATAATTAGTGAAGAAAAGAATATAAATCTATCTATACAATATAAGCGTATGGATGGCAGCATCCTCGACATAAAAAATATTAAGCATGGTACCGATTTTTATGTGGAGATAAGAGTAACTAATCCAGGTAAATTTGGCGATTTGGAAAATTTAGCTCTTAGCCAGATTTTTCCTTCAGGATGGGAGATTATAAATACCAGAGTATTTGATCTTGGAGCAGAATTAAAATCGGATAATGCTAATTATATTGATTTCCGAGATGATAGAGTGAATTTCTTCTTCGATCTTCGTCGTGGAGAAACTAAGAAATATATCGTTTTGCTTAATGCAGCTTATGGAGGAAAATATTTCTTGCCAGCCACACAATGTAGTGATATGTATAATAATAATGTATCAGCAATTATTGGTGGGGGATGGGTTCAGGTTGAGTAGTTAGTCGTTTGTCATTCTGAGCGCAGCGAAGAATCTCACTGGTAAAGTTAATATGAGATTCTTCGCTGCGCTCAGAATGACAAAACAGAAAATATTCTTTTTAAAATATGAACTATTAAATGAAGCTAAAAAAAGTATCCATATTAATCACGTCTATAATAATTGCAGTATTATTTTTTCTTGTGTTAAGTGTTTCATTTTTACCAAGAACACTTTTTAAAGAGGATTACAGCACTGTTGTACTCGATCGCAATGGACGTCTTCTTGGAGCCAAATTATCAACCGATGAGCAATGGCGCTTTCATCCCATGGACGTAGTTCCTCCAAAGTTTAAAGCTGCAATATTGGCCTACGAAGATCAGTATTTCTACAAACATCCCGGCATCAATCCAATATCTATATTTTCATCATTAAGTGATAATATTGCTGCCGGACGAGTTGTAAGAGGTGGTAGTACAATTAGCATGCAAGTTATTAGAATGTCGCGAAATGGAAAAGAAAGAACAATAGGCCAGAAATTGATTGAGAGCTTTCTAACAATAGGAATGGAGGCATTATTTACAAAGGATAGTATTCTTAGCTTATACTGCTCCAATGCTCCAATGGGAGGCAATATAGTTGGTTTAAACGCTGCCAGTTGGCGGTACTTCGGCCATGCGCAGCACGAGCTAAGCTGGGCAGAAGCTGCAACTCTTGCAGTACTTCCCAATTCTCCTTCATTAATACATCCTGGAAAGAATAGAAATTTACTATTTGAAAAACGAAACGGATTATTGGCTAAATTGTTAGTATTAAATCAATTGGACTCAGTACAATATCAACTAGCGCTTCTTGAAGAAATTCCTAAACGACCAAAACCATTACCAAGTGTATCTCCTCATTTAATTGAATATTTAGCAAAAACAAACAGAGGAAAAATAATTCAAACAACTATTGACTATGATCTTCAAATTATCGCATCGCAAATTGCAAATAAGCATGCGGCAAATCTGTTGCAAAACGGAATAAATAATGTAGGGTTGCTTATCGTTAGTCCTGTTGAAAAAGAAATCCTTGCCTATGTGGGTAATCTAACTTCAACAAGCCGAAATAATATTAGAGATCAGTACAACGATATGGTCAGAGCTAATCGAAGTACAGGAAGTATTCTAAAGCCATTCCTATTCGCTTCAATGATTGGGGAAGGGTTACTATTACCCAATTCTCTTGTTCGCGATATACCCAGTTATTTCAATGATTATCATCCTGAGAATTATAATAATGAGTTTGTCGGTGCTGTACCGGCTTCACAAGCATTGTCCCAATCTCTTAATGTACCTGCAGTTTATATGCTGCAAAAATTCGGAACGGCCAGATTTTTAAATCAATTGCATAAATTGGGTTTTACAAGTTTTAAACGTAGCTCTACAAATTATGGCCTTACCTTAATTTTGGGTGGGGGTGAGGCTTCACTTATGGAGCTGGTAAACGCTTATGCCGGAATGGCTTCCACATTATTGTCTTATGATGAAAACTACGGGGAATATCCTGCTGATGCCTATGGGATGTTAAAATTGGTTCTTAATGAGAAAAATGACAACACAGATAAAAGTATTTCAACTCCTCCCTTAACAGCTTCTTCCATATGGCTAACCTATGATGCATTAAAAAAAGTAAGCCGCCCTGAATCTGAAGAAGGTTGGGAATATTTTAGTTCATCATCCAATATTGCCTGGAAAACAGGTACAAGTCATGGGTTTAAAGATGCTTGGGCAATAGGAACAACTGCTGATTATATTGTTGGTGTTTGGGCTGGTAATGCTGATGGAGAAGGTCGAACTGGATTAACCGGGACTAAGATTGCTGCTCCTATGATGTTTGATGTTTTCAGTATATTGGATTGTTCTAATAAGTTTTATCCTGCTTATGATGAGATGGTTGAGATTGTAGTTTGTAAGCAAAGTGGCAATCTTGCTTCGCAAAACTGTAATGATGTTGATACTATTATGGTTGCCCTGAAAGGCGCTGAATCAAAAGCTTGCACTTATCATAGGTTAATATTTACAGATACAAATAATGAATATCGTTTATCACAGAGATGTTCACCTGTCTCGGACATGATTCCAGTTTCGTGGTTTGTTCTACCTCCGGTTCAGGAGTTGTATTACCAATCTAAGCATCCCGGATATAATACACTTCCACCTTATGCAGATGGTTGTGAACCCGAAACAGGAAGCAATGAAATTGAATTCATCTACCCCAATTACAATTCGTCAATTTACGTTGCCACAGATGAAAAACAGGAACAATGTGAAATAGTATTTGAAATAAGCCATCATTATCCTGAGTCGACTGTATACTGGCATCTTGATAACAAACTAATAGGAATCACCAATAACACCCATCAACTCTCACATATCCCTGAAAAGGGAAGCCATGTACTAACAGTCGTTGATGAAAATGGCAATAGTAATTCGGTCTCGTTTGAAGTTGTTAACTAGTTTATTGTCATCTCGAAGAAAGCGAAGCGATGAGATATCGCCTGAACAACAATGTTATCTCGAAGGAAGTGTAACGCAGTGGAACGATGAGAGATCTCCTCAAAATTACGCATCATTTCGAAGGAAGTAAGGCTGATTTTTCATCAGCTGCACGATGAGAAATATCCCCAGTTTATCTTGTCATATCCAAGGAAGAAAGAATGAGAGATCCCTTGAACCAGAAGGAGAGTGGAAGTATGGTTACAGTATCAGGGGATTTCTCACTGCGTTCGAAACCCGAAGGTGAGATGAAGTTACTTTACTAATGCTGAGTGTTCAGGGGATCTCTCCACATACTGCTTTAAGCGTCCACGCTTAAAGTCTTGTTACATGCTGCATATGTAGCATTTTAAGCGTGGACGCTTAAAACGGGTAAGTTGGGTCTCGAAATGACAGGCAGGTTAGACAAAAACAACCAAAGCAGGTAACCAAAACACCGTCTCCCCAATTAATCTGTAATAATTATTTCTACTAAAACTATCAGGGAATATTATAATCAGGCCTAATATTACATTCATAATAAATGTAATGAGTAAAGCCCAAAATTCAATTGAAACAGGAGTGATTATTAAGGCTGTTATAGTTAATATTTCAACTAACATATGCCCAACAATTAGAAATCGGCGTGTGAGCTTTTTTCCTGCAATCACAGTAAAGGAAGTGTGTCCATCTTCAATGTCATAATCAAAATCAAACCATGAAATCATAATTCCTTCAAACCATGCCAGTATAAATATATTGAAAACAATTAATATCACCGAAAAGGAGGGAAGTGATCCGTACCATGCAAGTGGAGCCATAAAAATCCCCATCGCATAAACAATGGCAATAAATAGTTCCTTTTGTAATAATGCAAGTTTTTTCTGCCTGAAAAAGTACAATATTGTAAAATAAATTCCGATAAAAATTGATAAAATAAATCCCAATGCAAGTATTTTGGTATCTAAGTATAATAAGCTAAAAAACAAAGTGATAACTCCAATTAATATCACAAAAAGTATTATCGTTTTTCTGTGATTATAATGATATTTATGTCTGGTAATTACTGATGCTT
This sequence comes from Bacteroidota bacterium, assembly GCA_013203805.1. Classification (GTDB taxonomy): domain Bacteria; phylum Bacteroidota; class Bacteroidia; order Bacteroidales; family F082. Next base: position 30,728 of record JABMPH010000385.1, read on the forward strand.
CTTTGTTCTTGTGACTATCAATAATATGATCCAAGGAATAAACAACCCATACTGCCATTGGTAGTATTATCCACCATAATGGATTCGAAACCACATCTAGAATTCTTGTGGCCATATATCCTACGGATAAAGTACCTAGTACAATATCGAGACTTAGAAACTGGAATGTTTCGAATATGGAGTAGTTATATTTATTGGTTTTCAAGATATTGTAAAAATAGTTGTTCTTTTTGTTATTATCACGTGTTTAAACTCGTTCTCATTCTGAGCGAAGCGAAGAATCTTCTTATGTGACTATAATTAATGTGAGATTCTTCGCTTTGCTCAGAATGACAATATACTCAAGATAAAAATAAAAAAACCTCCTGAAAGGTACTACCAGGAGGTTTACACTTAATTATATAACAATGATTAATGTTCTTCAGTTGTACTTTCACTTAAGTAAGGATGTTTTTGCGGAATGATGGGCATTTTTGATAGTGATATTCCCACCACAAGAGCGAATAGCCCCAGAGATCCAATAAACGTTCCTATTTCAATTATTCCAATTCCGTGAGTATGAATGGTACCGGGCATTATCGACATATATAATTCTACCCATTGTCCAACTATTAATACAGCAACGGTAAATAATAACCAGTTTGCACTTTTTGCAATTCTATTCCACATTAAAAAGAAAAATGGGAATGTCCAGTTCAATAATAATTCGGTGTAAAACAATGATTTGTATTCTCCCATTTCGCGAGGGATATAATATACAGTCTCCTCAGGAATATTGGCATACCAAATTAGTAAGTATTGTGACAACCACATATAACCCCAAATTAAACTCAATGCCCAAATATATCTCGAGAAATCGTGTAAATGCTTTTTGGTAAGCATGGGGAAGTAACCCAATTTATATAGTATAATTACAATTGCTGTAATTACTGATGCACCATGGAAGAATGCCATGATGAACTTTTTAACCACATAAATTGTACTGTACCAATGAGCGTCAAGCGACATAAGCCAATCGATGGTAAATAGTGAAAACGAAACCGCAAATACAAAGATGAATATTTTAGATGTCATTTCAATTTTATTGAAAAAATCTATCCCACCAATTTTATCTTCTTGTAATGAAAGCTTTTTAATTCTTAATGCAAGCAATATCCACAATGCAAAAAATACTACGTATCTGATTGCAAAAAATGGAACATTTAAATACGGAGCTTTGTGCTGAAGAATAGGATCTGCAGCAACTACATCAGCATGACTCCAATGGTAAAGATCGTGAACGCCTAAAAACATAATAGCAAACAGCATCATCGATACAATGAAATAGTTGCTCATTGCTTGGGGCACACGAATATATGCTATGGACCAACCTGACTGTGTAACAGCCTGTATTGCAAGCCAAAAAGTTGCTCCCAATGCTATTGATAGAAAATAATAATTATTGAGCAATAAGTTTGCCCATGCTCTTTCTCCGTCTTCGGTTAAAAATCCGATGGCAACTGAAATAAGCCCAACCACAATCAATACAATCATGGCAATTTTGAATTTTCCGCTGAGCTGTACCTTTTTATCCATTTTAGATTAGTTTTAATAAACCTTAATAATTAGCCACAGATTCACAGATGAGAAAAATACTTTTCTTTCTGATTTGTAGCTTATTCATAGATTAAAAATTTAACTTTTTATTTTACCTAAGTTTCAACAGACAATATAAAATCTGCGAATCTGTGGCTTTTATTTATTTTGCTAATGATCTAAGATAATTAATTACCATCCATCTATCGTCGGGGGAAACTTGTGTACCATGAGGTCCCATAAGCCCAGAAATCGATCCTGCGGTTATTACATAGTATATCTCACCATCGGGCTTATTTTGGACATAGGCCTCAACCAGCGAGGTTGGTTTTGCAGGAAATAAACCACTTGTGTATAAGTGTCCATCACCTTTGGCAGTTTCACCATGACAAACCTTGCAATATACATTGAAAAGTTCTTTTCCTCGAGCTACGGTTTCTTCGTTGTATGCAATTGGATTCGTTAACTGCATCCCCGCAAGGGTTTGATTAACTGCTCTATCGCCTATTCCAGCAGTAGCATATGGAAAGGGCATATTACCTCTCGATACAGCACCTTCAACTGGTAGCTGGTTAGTCATACTATCTCTGAACACAGGGTTTGGCGTATATGCCTTGTAATATTTGGTATAATACATATCATGATCACCCATGTAATCGTATCCCGGATTGTTTTTATCCTTGTTGCATGAAGTCATTACAACAATGAAAAGAACAATTAATGAAAAATATTTTGTGTATTTCATCAGTCTATAATTTTTATCCTTCATATTCAACATTCGACTCATTAACTTCAACAGCACCGGTTTCAGTTAGTAGAGACTTAATTTTCTTTAACTCTGCATCATCCATATTGGCCGACTTCTCGATAACAATAACAAACTTGTCATCAACAGTACGAACATCAGGCATAACTACCTGTTTACCAGGATAAAGTTTCTGACGTATGAAAAATGTAAGTGCTGTAAATACAGTTCCAATTAGGATTGTTAACACAAACATAATTATGATAAACGACAAAGTATTAAGAGGCTTACCACCAAATTTAAGTGGGTAATTAATTACGGATGTCCAATATAATAATGCAAAAGTTCCAATACCACCCACCAGTCCATAGGCAAAAGTAGCATATGGAAGATATGTGGTTTGTTTTAATTTATCCCAAATACCATGAAGAGGAAACGGTGAAAATACATCAGCTACTACAATACCACCTTCCTGTAACTTATCAACCGCATGCATTACGTCATGCTCATCATCATAAACTCCCAGTATATTAGTCTTCATCGGTAAATGATTTTAATGTTGTTGTTTCTTTTAATACACTTTTAACCTCACTAATTGCAATCGTTGGTATCCAACGGAAGAAAGCAATTACTCCCATTACAAATAATCCTAGGGTCCCACTAAAGATGGCCAATTCGGTCCATGTTGGTGAGTATGTTGCCCATGTTGCGGGTAAAAAGTCTCTTGATAATGAGGTAACTACAATTACGTAACGTTCAAACCACATTCCAATATTTATGAAAATGGAAATGATGAAAACAAGAGTGATATTTTTTCTTACTTTTTTGAACCAGAAAAACTGTGGAATAATTGCATTACAAGTTAACATCGTCCAATATGCAAATGTATACTCACCAGTAACCCTGTTTTTCATGAAGGTAAATAATTCATATTCGTTACCAGAATACCATGCTGTAAATAACTCTATTAAATAGGCTGAACCCATTATTAATGAGATAAATGTAAGTATTCGTGTAATTGCATCTAAGTGACCATCGGTTACATAATCATTAAACTTATATAGTTTTCTAAGAACAATCATCAGTGTTAATACCATTCCAAATCCTGAAAAGATAGCACCAATTACGAAGTATGGAGGAAAGATTGTTGTATGCCATCCAGGTACAACCGAAACGGCAAAATCCATTGATACAATAGAGTGAACAGATACAACCAGTGGTGCTGCCAATCCGCCTAGCAATAATGCTGCTGTTTCAAAACGTAACCAGCTTCGTGCGTTTCCGAGCCATCCAAAACTCATGGCTCCGTATATTTTCTTTTTAATTTTAGAAACCGTTGTTTCGCGGATAGTTGCAAAATCAGGAATCATCCCTATGTACCAGAAAACAAATGATGCAGTAAAGTAGGTGCTGATAGCTACAACATCCCAAAATAGGGGAGAGTTGAAGTTATCCCACAATGGACCACGTGTATTCCAGTATGGGAAAATGAAAAAACCATCCCAAATTCTTCCCATGTGGATAAGGGGGAATAATCCGGCTGCCATTACAGCAAAAATTGTCATTGCTTCGGCAGCTCTGTTAATGGAAGTTCTCCATTTTTGACGAAGGATTAGGAGAAATATTGAAAATGCTGTTCCGGCATGTCCAATTCCAATCCACCATACAAAATTAATGATGGCCCAACCCCAAGCAACATTGTTGTTAAGTCCCCAAGTTCCAATTCCTGTTGTGATTGTATTATAAAATCCCCAAACACCCCAAATCATCGCCGATATAGCGATAAATGCAGTCACATACCACCACTTTGGCATGGGAGCATCCATCGGCCGTAAAACATCGCGGCTAACCTGACTATAGGTTTTGTCTCCTTTAATTAAGATTCCTCTGACTCTAGTATTATACATCTTTTCAGATTTTAATCATTTCAAATTTTAATTAAGCTTCGTTATTTCTAACTCTTGTTAGATAACTGGTTGATGGTAATGTGTGTAATCCTTCAAGCAAATGATACATGCGCGGATTCTCAGCATTTTTCTTCACTATGCTATCCTTAACCAATAGATTTCCAAATTGAATGGCATCAGTAGGACACGACTGTTGGCATGACATTTTAATATCACCCTCACGAAGTTCTCTGTTTTCCATTTTTGCGGTCAATTTGCCTTCTTGTATACGCTGAACACACATTGAACATTTTTCAACAACACCTCGCTGACGCACAATAACATCGGGGTTAAGAACCATCTTACCCAAGTCACTATTCATATTGTAATCGAAGTTATTATTATTAGTAAATTCAAACCAGTTGAAACGTCTAACTTTATATGGGCAGTTATTAATGCAGTATCTTGTCCCAATACACCGGTTGTAAGCCATCTGGTTTAAACCTTCAGTACTATGATTTGTGGCAGCAACAGGGCAAACATTTTCACACGGTGCATTATCGCAATGCTGACACATAACCGGCATATGGAATACTTCCGGATTAGCTTCATCTCTTGAGTAATAACGGTCGATACGCATCCAATGCATAATCCTGCGATTTTTAACCTGTTCTTTACCAATAACTGCAACATTATTCTCAGCCTGACAAGCAATTACGCAGTTACCACAGCCTGTACAACTGGATAGGTCGATTGACATTCCCCAGTGAAGACCATCGTATTTAATCTTATTATATAAGGTTACATTATGCTTCTCATCATAAGCGTGCAGCTCATTTCCTGAAGTAGGGTCCTTTATAAATTCGGCAAGTGTAGTTTCACGAACAATTGGG
>JABMPH010000386.1 GCA_013203805.1 Bacteroidota bacterium
GCGTTTAGGGAAAACGAAATCATTATATTTTTCAAGAATAATTTTTTTAATCATCAACGACCAAATATTAACCATTGGTTTATCAAGTATATCAAGCTCAGAGCTCAAACTCAAATTTGCCGTAAATCTGCCATGCCTATCCGGAACATATGGTTTATACTCTTCATATCTTGAAACAAGATAAAATATTGCAGAAAACACATCAAAGGGGAGTGCTGAATCCTTGTCGTAAATGGGAAACAAGGCGTTATTACCCTCGTAATCAATATAATCAACATTTATATTTTCGATGCCTCTCTCAAAAAGCAAACCGGAAGATCTAAAGAAAATATCATCTGAATAAGCCTTATCAGCATACACAATTTTGGCTGAATCGGCTGAAAGAAACTCATCAAGATTAGAACTTAAAGTGAACTTTACTTTTAATAACTCTTTAAATACTAACCTAAATACAAACCGTATACGGTTGGTCTTTTTTGGAACAAAAACTAATAAACTATCCATCAGGCCAAAATTAATGAAATTTCGAGTATTGATGCACGAAATATATAACCAATGCTTAATTATAATTTAATATTCACATATCATTATTGTTGGGTTGTGTTAACAAATGACGATATAGGGGTAATAATCTTCAGAAAAATTCACTATTTTTGAAATCAAATTTTTAATTGCGAATGGATAACTTTATTGTATCAGCACGAAAGTATCGCCCGGCAACTTTTCATCAGGTTGTTGGGCAAGAATCTATAACCTCCACACTACAGAATGCCATAAAAAATAACCACTTAGCCCAAGCATTTTTATTTACAGGGCCACGTGGAGTTGGAAAAACTACTTGTGCACGAATTCTTGCCAAAACAATAAATTGCGATTATCTTACTGAAGACATGGAACCATGCGATAAATGTGAATCATGTACTTCATTTAATAATAATGCATCGTTTAATATTCATGAGTTGGATGCAGCTTCCAACAACTCGGTAGACGACATAAGAAATCTTGTTGAACAAGTTCGGATACCACCGCAAGTTGGTAGATATAAAGTTTATATAATTGATGAGGTTCATATGCTTTCACAAGCTGCATTTAATGCATTTTTAAAAACACTGGAAGAACCTCCTGCCTATGCAAAGTTTATTCTTGCAACAACTGAAAAACATAAAATTATTCCAACAATACTATCCAGATGTCAAATTTTTGATTTTAAGCGTATTAAGATAGAGGATATTGCCGATTATTTGGGTTACGTTGCAGAAAAAGAAGGTATTACAACAGAAATAGAAGCCCGTCATATTATTGCCCAAAAAGCTGATGGTGCATTACGGGATGCTTTAAGCACATTCGACCAGATTGTTAGCTATAGCGGTAATGAGGTTACATATAAAAATGTTATCGAAAACCTAAATATACTCGACTATGAATACTATTTTAAAGTTTGTGATTTTTTAGTTGGTAACGACATCCCAGATTTATTATTGATATATAACAATATTATTGAAAATGGTTTTGATGGTCAGCATTTTATTGTTGGATTATCGGAACACATGCGTACATTACTGCTACTTAAAAATCCATCAACCATTGAGTTAATGCATGCAAGTGGTTCGTTAAAAGAAAAATATGTTCATCAGGCAAATACATGTTCCATTAACTTTATACTAAAATCACTGCAAGTTTGTAATAGTTACGACCTTAGTTATAAAAGTAGTAGCAACAAACAACTTCATATTGAGATTGGATTACTGGAGCTTTGCAGCATAACAAACGAAGGAGCTTTTTTGGACTCAACTATCACCAGTAAAAAGCCTGTTGTAAAAACAGATGCAAAGGAAAAGGTTAAGGAATATATCACTCCTAAAGCTAAGCCAAAACAAATTGAAGAAGAAAAGATTGAAACGATTACGGAAAAAAATGTAGATAATCAACCAGAAGAAGTAATAGAAAAAGAGCCTAAGAATATAATATCGAAAGATGCTGGCAATGGAAGAATTATTAAAAATATCTCCATCAAACACTCTCTGGCAGCGTTACAAAAGAAGAAGGAGGAAGTACAAGACCAACCAGAAACAATTATTGCAACTGAATTTTCACAAGAAACACTCACCAATGTCTGGAATTCATTTGTAGCATCATACATGGAAAAATCGCCAAGCTTTGCCAATGCCATTGCTAAATATGAACCAATATTAAAAGATAATTTTGAGATTGAGTACAAAGTTGACTCCCCAATAATACCAAATGATTTATTATCAGTAACCTCTTTATTGGAATTTTTAAAAAATGAGTTAAGCAATAATCAGATTACTTTAATAGCAGTTACTCCATCTAAAAATGAGCAAAAAACAGCTTATACAGATAGAGAAAAATTTGCAGAAATGACAAAAAAATATCCTGCGATTTTAAAGCTTAAGGATCAGTTAAATCTGGAGATTGATTTTTAAATGCTAAAATCACATAAAGTTAAGTTTTGATCATTATTTTTAGGAGAACCCATACAACTTTACACAGATGTTACAATTCCTTAATAAAGCCTAGCTTCACATTTTTATATTTGTTTTTTTCGAGTTCATCTAGTAAACCCTCCATGGTTTCAAGAGGTCCTTTAGTTAATGCCAAATTCATCAACCATATGGGGATTTTCCCTCCAAGATCTGCTGCCATTTCTAATGTAATGTTAACCATCCCATTTCCTATTGGGTTAAAAGTCCATTGCGAATAAATCGTTCGTATTCTTACACAGTCTTCTTTTTCAGGAATAAAGTCGGGTAACCCTATGGAAACAATTTTAACAGAATAATCAATGCTATCCTGCGAAAGAAAAACATCCGTAATAAAATCACGATCACAAACAGGCCAAGGGGAATCTGTATGGGCATAATATTTCCAACAATAGTCACTTTTCTTATCAATTACACATGCCGATTTATTGAAAAAAACCCAATCTTTGTGATGTTCAGCATTCTTTATAATTGATACCAGGTTTGACAGGCTGGCATTGGTGAGGGTTTCAACTTTCACCTTTCTAATTTTTGTGTCAGGTTGTTTTTGTATGTATGCTTTTATTCCATCCACACTCTTAACAAGTTTCCATTCGCAATCGTCCTGTCCATTTAAAACAGAAGAAAATAATAATAGTTGTATTATAACAATTTAGGAGTGATCCTTTCACCTAATGTAAATTTAAAAAAACATGCAAATATATAATAATTTAGTTGCATCAATATATACATTCATAGTGCGTATTTTAAACAATCTGAATATCTGATATGTTTCAAAACCAAATCGTTCGATTATGATAATCAAAAAATATAATGAAATATCATTGGAACAAAATTGAATGTTAGCAAGCAATTTTTACCTTTGCCGCCAAAATGAGCAATACCATACCAATTATTGCTCAGAATTAAATATAAAAACCAAAACCAAATGAAGAATATAATTAAATCAGTAATTGCAATAACGCTAATATTAAATCTATCAGCTTGTTGCAGCGATCAAAATAAAAACTCTATGGACAAAACTCCTGCAATAATTACCGAAAACATGGACAACACTGTTGTTCCCGGCGATGACTTTTTTAAATATGTAAACGGTAGTTGGATGGATAGTAATGAAATACCTGCCGAATATAGCCAATTTGGTGCATTTACTGAATTGTACGAAAACAATCAGGAACAACTTAAATCACTCGTAGAAGAAGTATCAAAGAATACAGATATTGCACAAGGAAGTGTGGCTCAGAAAATACGTGATTTATACAATAGCGGTATGGATACAGTTTCAATTGAAGAAGCTGGCATTAATGCTATTGCAGATGAATTATCTGAAATATCTAACCTATCTACAATTGCAGAAGTGCAAAATTATATTGCAGAAATGCACCGAACCGGAATTAGTCCTCTGTTTTATGTTTATGCAGAAGCAGATCAGGAAAACAGCTCAATGACCATTGCCAATGTTTATCAAGGTGGGCTTGGTTTACCAGATGTTGATTATTATATTAATGATGATGAAAGCAGCACTAAACTACGGGCTGATTATAAAGATCACCTAAAAAAGATGTTTATCCTAAAAGGGGATGATGAGGAAAACGCTCAAAATGAAGCCAGTGTTGTGATTAAAATTGAAACTGAACTTGCAAAAGTTTCAAAAAGCAGACTTGAAAGAAGAGATCCAAATGCAAACTTCAATAAAATGGGAGTAAGTGAATTATCCGATATTTCACCTGATTTTAACTGGAGTTCTTATTTTGCAAATCTTGGATTATCAAGCCCAGGAGATATAAACGTTGCTCAACCTGACTTTTTTGCAGGCGTAAGTAAATTAATGACAAATACTAGTGTTGAAGACTGGAAAGTATATCTTACATGGAATATACTTGATAGCTACGCATCATACCTTAATAGCGATATTGTAAACCAAAATTTTGAATTTTATGGGAAAGTGCTTTCGGGAACACAAGAAATTCAACCACGCTGGAAAAGAGTATTAAGTAACACATCGGGCAGACTGGGAGAAGCTATCGGTCAGCTTTATGTTGAGAAATATTTCCCTGCAGAATCAAAACAACGTATGTTAGAACTTGTAGAGAATCTACGAATTTCTTTTGCTGACAGAATCCAAAACTTGGATTGGATGAGTGAAGAAACAAAGAAAAAAGCTCTTGAAAAGCTGGAAAGAATTACCGTTAAAATTGGTTATCCTGATGTATGGAAAGACTATACTGCTTTAAAGATTGTACCTGATAATTACGCTCAAAATGTACGTAATTCAAAGGAGTTTGAATTTAAATTCGATATAAATAAAGTTGGTAAACCTGTCGACAAAAACGAGTGGGGAATGACACCACAAACTGTAAATGCTTATTATAATCCAAGTGCAAACGAAATTGTTTTCCCGGCAGCTATATTACAACCTCCATTTTTTAATAAAGATGCTGACGACGCTGTAAACTACGGAGCTATTGGGGTTGTTATTGGGCATGAAATGACACATGGTTTTGACGACCAGGGAAGAAAATATGATAAAGAAGGTAATTTGAATGATTGGTGGACAGAAGAAGATGCCATACTATTCGAAAAGAAAACTGCTTTACTTGTTGAACAGTACAATAACTACAAAGTACTCGACACATTGAATGTTGATGGCAATCTTACTCTAGGCGAAAATATTGCTGATGTAGGTGGGTTAAACATTGCCTATAGTGCTTTGCAAAAATCGTACAATGGAAGCAATCCAGCAGCAATTGATGGTCTGTCTTCAGATCAAAGATTTTTTATTGGGTATGCTCAGGTATGGCGCCAAAATATTAGGGATAAAGAACTTATGCGCCGACTTAAGGTAGATGTTCACAGCCCTGGCGATGCAAGAGTTAATATACCTCCATTTAATTTAGACGTATTTGTAAATGCTTTTGATGTTAAAGAGGATAATGAATTATTTATTCCGGTAAGCAGCAGGGCTAATATTTGGTAGGGTAGATTAAGTTCTGGGTTTTGAGTTCTGGGTTTTGAGTTCTGGGTTCATCAATACATAATTTGCACTTTAAAACCCTGAACTCAGAACTCAAAACTCAATACTATTCAACTTCCACAAGTACTTCTTCACTTTGCCATAAACCATGCTTTGTACAAAAAGCCATGGCGGTAAGCTTCAAATTTTTATTTGGTACAATGTGAAAATCCACTTCTGCATGACCTGGCATATTACCAAGTGTTCCTGGTGCAAATGATGTCTGACCTAACATAAACTCTCCATTCCAAAGTTGAATGTATGCTATGTAATGATCAAAATCATCGGGATGAACATACTCATCACCCAATTTTACTTTTACAGTAAATTTTTGTCCCTTTAGAGCTTTCGTATCACAATGTACAAATGGTGAATGACGATCGATGTAATCTTTTTTTGCTTCTCTGTCGATTGTTGAAATGTCAACGTATCTGTTAATTTTCATGGCTATAAATTTTATTTATAATAATTCTAAATTGCAAATTTAGTTGTTTTAACTAATAAACCAAAATATAGTTCATCAACAATTATCCAAAGATGGATTTTACCATTCCACCATCGTGAGTAATCGTTTGCCCTGTTACGTATCTTGATAGTGGTGATAATAACCAACATGCCAGGCTAGCCATTTCTTCAGGTTTACCCATTTCGCCAACTGGCACTTCACGTTCGAAGGCCAGCTTTGCCTCTTCAAAAGTAATTTTTTCTAGTTCTGATTTCTTCACAAATAGGCGTTCCATTGCCCCAGTGCTATGGTAACCGGGAGCAAGTACATTAGCTGTAATACCAATTCTTGCAACTTCTTGCGAAAGACTTTTAACAAACCCTACAATTGCTGGCCTTAGCGAGTTACTTAAAACAAGATTCTTTATTGGCTCTTTAACAGAAACGCTCTCAATAAATAATAATCTTCCATATTTCTGTTTCTTGAAGATAGGCATAATTTTATAGGTTAGGTCAATTTTCCATCTCACCAAAGTTTTCCAAGCACTATCCCACATCTCCATGTTTACATCATTAACGCCTCCGGCTGGGGGGCCGGAAGCATTAAAAACGATCCCGGAAATTGTTTTTTTAGTACACCAATCAATAATTTTTTGTTGGATAATTGGATTCATAATATCACCACATAATAAGTCAATATTATTCGGGAATTTATCTTTCAACAATACCAGTTTTTCAACTGTTCTACTTATTGCCAACACTATTGCCCCTTCAGATGCAAGCTGTTCAGCAATTGCTTTACCAAACCCACTTCCTGCTCCTCCGACAACGAAGTATTTGTTTTCAATATTAAGATTCATGATAAATTAGTTTTCGCAAAGGTATAAACAGTTTTGTATAAAAACTAAATCTAAATCTTCTGTTAATTTTTTATCAATTCTTTTTAAAAAACTCCCTCCAAGAAATCCAGTAAATACAGACATAGCTCTTTTTGGAGAATCAATCCAGGTTAATCTATCCTTAAGAGGAAGATAAAGAAAATTAGGATAGTGATTCATATACATCACTTTTTTGCATTTAAGATTTTTAATAAGCATATTTGAGGGAAAAGAATAACTTACAATGCAATCAGCGTCGCTGTAATCTCTTATTTTATTATGCCCAAGCATATTATGTAATATTTTTCTTATTTCACCACCTTCAATTTTAGAGAAATCAACAACTTCAAGACCATCAAATACATCTTCTTTTGCAAGTTCAGGATTAACACAACCAAAAAGAAGTTTAACTTCATAACCTGCATTTTGTAATGCTTTTCCATGCATAGCCATTAATCTTTCTAAACCCCCCGCCTCAGTAAGGAAATCATAAATCAAATAAACTTTCTTTTTATTCATCTTTTAGCCCTCATAGTCCACCCTTCTTTAGTACTTAATAACCTTCTTGTTACTAAACTTTTTAATTCAGATAA
>JABMPH010000387.1 GCA_013203805.1 Bacteroidota bacterium
ATTTGTTCCTTCTTGTTCAATGGGATTTTGAGTTGCTATTACCAGAAATGGTTCTTCAAGTTTAAAAGTCGTATCCCCAATTGTAACCTGCCTTTCCTGCATTGCTTCAAGCAAGGCACTTTGTACTTTTGCCGGCGATCTGTTTATCTCATCAGCAAGTATAAAGTTAGCGAATATTGGACCTTTTTTCACCATAAACTCTTCTTTCTTCTGACTATATATTAATGTGCCAAGTAAGTCGGCAGGTAGCAAGTCAGGAGTAAACTGAATGCGACTGAATTTTGCATCAATAACATTCGCTAGTGAATTAATGGCTAGAGTTTTTGCTAAGCCAGGTACACCCTCAAGAAGTATATGACCGTTAGCCAGTAGTCCTATTAGAAGGCTTTCGGTCATATGTTTTTGACCAATTATTACCTTCCCCATTTCAAGGTGAATAAGGTCAGCAAATTGACTTTCACGTTGAATTTTTTCGTTTAGTTCCCTTATATTTGTTTCAAGCATTTTGAATGAAATTTTGTACAGCACAAAAATACAAAATTGACTTTTTGGCTCATGTTAATAATTGTTAAAGCTGGATATTACTTGTTTCAGATAATAAAATGATTCCAAGCTACGGAAAGTATTCCCAAAGGTATGTAAGTGTTTGGTTCAGTCAGAGATAACGATAGTTGGGTGATGCTAAATTGACTAATATTGAAGTTGTAAGTCGATATGAAATGTAAAACTAATTATCTAAATGCAGCTAACAAAAGTTCCAAATCACGTGAAGGTAAACCAAACATGTCTCCAATGTGATTATTAGTAAGAGCTCCATTATAAATATATACTCCTTTTCTAAATCCTTCGTCATGTTTTAGCATCTGTTCAATCCCACCAAATTCGGAAATTTGTAATAACATAGGGGCAATAATGTTGCTCAATGAAAATGATGCCGTATTTGGGACACAGGAAGCTATATTTGGAACGCAATAATGAGTAACGCCATGTTTTTCAAATATTGGATTGTCATGCGTGGTTAATCTCGATGTCTCAAAACAACCTCCCTGATCGATGCTAACATCAATTATTACGGAACCATGCTCCATTTGTTTTACCATGTCTTCAGTAACTAAACATGGTGAGATGCCAAGATCAGTAAATTTTGCACTTATTACAACATCTGCATTCTTTATTGCAGCTTTAATTGACTCTGAATGCAGAGTAGAAGTTGCAATACTATACCCTAGATTTTTTTGAATCCTCCGTAATTTATTTACCGAACTATCAAAAACTTTAACAGAAGCTCCCATGCCAAGAGCTGTTCTTGCTGCAAACTGAGCAACTGTTCCTGAACCAATAATTACAACTTGAGCAGGACTAATGCCAGGAATGCCACCAAGTAATTTGCCTTTACCAAACTCAATACTCCTTAAATATTGTGCTGCTAATAATACTGATGTATTGCCAACAATCTCACTTATGGATTTCATAACCGGTAAAGCGCCCGACTTATCCTGTATATATTCATATGCTATTGCAATTGATTTTTGGGACATTAATTTAGTAAAGAAACTCTTTTTGGAATTTGGAAGGAATAAGGATGATAGTATAACTTTATGTTTACCCATAACCTCCAGGTCTTCTTCTAAAGGGGGCGAAACCTTAATAATAATATCGCAATTGTAGGTTTCAGCAGTATAATCCACTATGTTTGCTCCAACTGCTGCATAATCTTCATTGCTGAAATTGGATCCAATACCAGCTCCATCTTCAATTAGCACTTTATGATTGTTGTCGACCAAAATTTTAACGGCCTCTGGCACAAGTGAGATGCGGTTTTCATTTCTGGATGTTTCTTTGGGAATACCAATTGAAAAACGACTTTTTTTAGGGATAGATTCTAACGTCTCTTCCTGGGGCATCAGCTGTTCAACATCTGATAGTTTTAGGAAACCTTTACTTTTATCGTTCATGCAAAAAATAGTGATTATTAGTCAAACCATCAATTGATATAGGGTGTTTTAATAATTCAGGTTTCTGTTTTAAGAGTTTAGGTAATTAAAAAACTATTAAACAAATTAATGAGATACCAAGGAATAATTAATAACTCTTATACCATTTTCTTTTTCTTCAATCAGTACGTATACGTAAGATTGGGGTAAAAGTTCCAAAACAAGTTCAGGCCATTCTACAAAGCAATAATAATCACTATAAAAGTACTCTTCATAGCCAATGTCAAATACCTCATCAATTTTTTTAATTCTATAGAAATCAAAATGGTATACAGGATCATTATCTCCGTTAGAATACTCATTTATCAGGGCAAAAGTTGGACTACTAACTATTTCGGTTACGCCTAATTCACTGCAAAACTCTTTAATAATAGTTGTTTTGCCAGCTCCCATTGCACCATTAATTGCAAAAATGTTGTGACCCTTCATATCACATAGTATGGTATGTGCAACATGTTTAAGATCACTCAAACTTGACGCAGTAATAGTGTTCATTATTTTGATGTAAGTGTTATTATTGGAATTAAGATTTCTTCCATCGACAAACCTCCATGTTGGAATGTGTTTTTGTAATAATTCGCATAATAATTGTAATTATTTGGATATGCGAAAAAATCAGATCCCCTTGAAAATACCCATCTAGTACTAATATTAATTTTGGGTAGGTGATACTGTTCAGGATCCTTTATCTCAAAAACATCTTTTACGTTATAGTTTAAACTTTTACCGTACTTATACCTAAGGTTTGTATTTACATTCTTGTCGCCAACTATTTTTACCGGATTGGTTACTTTTACTGATCCATGATCGGTAGTAATAAGTACAGTTACATCCTTTGATGCAAGAAATTTTATTATGTCGAAAAGTGAAGAGTGTTCAAACCAAGATAACATTAATGACCTGTAGGCAGCCTCGTCATCAGCTAATTCACGAATTATTTCCATTTCAGTTCTGGCATGCGATAGCATGTCCACAAAGTTGTAAACAATAACATTAAAGTCGGTTGTCATTAAATTAGAGATATTCTCATATAATTTTCGACCAGCATTAAGGTTTAGAATTTTATTATAAGATATAGTGTGTTTCCTGCGATAACGGTCGAATAATTCTTGTAGTAATTCTTTCTCAAACTTATTCTTTGTTCCCTCTTCATGTTCATCAACCCAATATTGGCGATAGCGATTTCTTATATCATTTGGCATCATTCCAGCAAACAGAGCATTACGCGCATATTGTGTGGTTGAAGGAATTATCCCATAATAAAGATTGTCTTTTTCAACTCTAAAATATTGTTCAATTATAGGTTGTATTACTTTCCATTGATCATATCTCAGGTTGTCAACCAATAACATAAATACTTTCTTTCCTTTGTCGAGTAATGGGAAAGCTACATCTCTTATTAGAGTATGAGAAAGCACTGGTTTGTCATCAGTAGTGCCATCCAGCCAATCTTTATAATTGTTTTCGTAGTATTTAGCAAATGCATTATTTGCCTCGTGTTTTTGAATGTTCAATATTTCAACAATCCCTTTGTCATCAGATTTTTCAAGATCGGTTTCGTATCTGATAAGATCTTTATAAACATTACCCCATTCTTTCCAATCAAGTCTGTCGGTAATTTTCATCCCCAGCTCACGAAATTGCTGTTGGTACGTAACTGTTGCTTTCTCACCGGCAAGTTTTCTATTTTCCAGATTACGCTTAAGTGATAATAAAATTTGGCTTGGCTTTACTGGTTTTATAAGGTAGTCGGCAATGTTGGACCCAATGGCATCCTCCATAATCGATTCTTCTTCACTTTTTGTAATCATAACAACAGGAAGGCCTGCCGTATGCTTTTTTATTTTTTCAAGAGCCTCAATTCCGCTCATTCCCGGCATTTGCTCATCCAAGAATACAATATCATAATGGTTTTCCATGACTAAATCTACTGCTTCATCACCACTTACAACAGCATCAACCTCATATCCTTTTTCTTCAAGATACATGATATGTGGCCTAAGCATTTCAATTTCGTCATCAGCCCATAATATTCTTATTTTGCTCATATTCCGGTTTTTATTTTTATTCAGTTAATTTTGTGTTTTGTTTATTTAAGTTGTTACTATTACTACAATGATAAATTAGTATAAATATTGTGCCAGAGAACATCATGTTATTACAAAATTAACAAATTTTATGAGGGGCAGGAAAGTAAATAAACGCAAAATCTTCAACGATCCTGTATATGGTTTTGTAACGATACCTAATGAGTTGATCTTTGATTTAGTTGAGCATCAGAGTTTTCAGCGATTAAGGAGAATTAAACAGTTGGGCTTAACACATCTTGTTTATCCTGGAGCACTTCATACTCGATTCCAACATTCACTTGGAGCCATGCATCTAATGTCGAAGGCTGTTAGTGAATTAAGGTTTAAAGGTCATGATATTACTGATGAAGAATTTTTAGGAGTCACAACTGCCATACTACTTCATGATATTGGTCACGGACCTTATTCTCATGCTCTTGAACATTCGATAGTTGATAATGTTGATCATGAAACGATTTCCAGAATATTTATGGATAAGCTAAATGATGAGTTTGATGGGAAATTAGGTATTGCCATTGATATTTTCAATAATACTTATGGTAAGGGATTTCTTCATAAATTAGTTTCTGGACAATTTGATATGGACAGGCTTGACTATCTAAAACGAGATAGCTTTTTTAGTGGAGTATCAGAAGGTACTGTTAATTATGAGCGGTTGTTAAGCATGATTAATGTAGTTGATGATGATCTGGTAATTGAAGCTAAAGGGATTTATTCTGTTGAAAAATTTATTACAGCACGTAGATTAATGTATTGGCAGGTTTATCTTCACAAAACTGTACTGGTTGCCGAATATACAATAATGAAAGTGTTAAAAAGAGCAAAAGAACTAAGAATGAATGGAGTAAATCTATTTGCCACTCCAGCGTTTGATTTCTTTTTAAGAAATAGAATATCAGCATATGATTTCAAAAATAATAATGAAGTAATCCAAAATTTTTCAAAACTTGACGATTACGATATTTCAACATCAATGAAAGTATGGACAAGTCATGATGATCTTATTTTGTCTACTCTTTGCAGAAGCATCATAAATCGTAAGCTGTTTAAAATCGAAATCCAGAAAGAACCCTTTGAAAGTACAATTGTTGATAATATAAAAAAACAGACAATGAGCAAATATGGTTTATCTGATAAGGAGGCTGACTATTTTGTTATTAATGATCTAACATCCAATTATAC
>JABMPH010000388.1 GCA_013203805.1 Bacteroidota bacterium
TACTTTTCGACTTTCTCACCAAACCCTAATTAATGCAATTCCATCTGTTTCACCTTTCATCATACTTATGGGAACTACTGAAAATTGAACGAAATAAGCAATCAATAAAACTATAGCAGAAATAAGAGCAAAAGCAACACTGATAAAACTAAACAGCTTTTTTTCAATTGGTGCGATAAAATGATTTGAAACAATGAATATTAAATACGCAAATAACTGAAAAACTGAAAGATACATCCAGTAGTAATCTCTTGGGTAATATGAAAGAATATCAGCAAAAGGATAACTCATACAATCAGTAGGACAGTATGGTCCAGCAGGTGGGACGGCTATCATCGCAAAACCCCATGTAATAATTGTTAGTAGAGTTAATGATAGTGATGAGTATAATCCAAATTTTAATATCATTTTATCTCCATTCATAATTTTTTGAGTTTGTTTATGCTCAATCTCATCTGTAGCACATCCAGTATTTTGGTTGCACCTAACTACAAGATAAGAATAATAACAGTAACATAGTCATTATCAATCTCAAATTATTCAGTTACCAAATAAATCCCATCCTTTTCAATTCTAATTAATTTTTGTTTGTATAGTGCTCCTATAGCCTTTTTAAATACTTTCTTACTCATTTCAAGTTTGGCTAATATTATTATGGGATCAGTTTTATCGGTCAGGTTCATGAAACCATTATTCTCTTTTAACTTTTCCAGGATTTTTTTAGAGTTCGGTTCAACATTTACATAACCTTGTTTTTGCAGACTTACATCAATTTTATTATCTGGACGAATAAGTTTAATATATCCTGTTAATCTTTCTCCTGGCGATACTGCCTGGAAAAGTTCATTATCGTATATAAGTCCTCTATGCAAATTATTAATGATAACATTTATACCCAAATCCGTTGGATTACATATTAACAAATCAACTTCCTGTCCGTTTTTTACACTTATATCCTCAGCCTCTAAATATCTGTTTATCTTACATGTAGCTACAAGGCGTTGTGAATCCTCATCAAGAAATAAATATACAGGATAACTCTTCCCGATATTCATTCTTTCATTTTGCTCAGAATATGGTACGAGTAAATCCTTTTCTAGTCCCCAGTCCAGAAAAGCACCAACAGGATTAATATCCAATACTTCGAGTACAGCAAACTCATTCAACATTATAAGTGGAACAATCGTGGTTGCCGTTATCCGATCTTCAGAATCCTTAAAAATAAACACCGATATTTCATCGCCAACTTTCATACCACCAGGCACATACTTATTTGGCAACAGCACTTCATTACCCTCATCATCAACAAGATAATAACCGTTTAGTGTTCTTCGTTTTGCCGATAATAAATTAAATATTCCAAGATTCATGTCAGTATTTCTTTACGGGATTCAAGTTGCAAAATTAAGCTAATTTGTTGCAAAAGATGGTTATGACCTGTTCCTATTTAACCAATCGATCTTTTTGATTGTTTTCCGGCACTTTGACTTTACGCCGGCCGAACCGTATGGAAGCAATTGTTCTAGCATCAATTTTAATTCATTTAACAGCTCAGGTTCATTAACAGATATCTTATAGAAAATATCTGTTGAGTATATCAATGAAGCAACCGGTGAGCCGGGATTTAGCAATATCTCACATGTAAACTGTAATAGCTCTCCATAATTTTCCTCAGGAATATTAACATTAACCAGAATAGCAAGAAATGCCCGTTGTATCGCAACATTATTAAATTCTGGTAATCGTTTAATAATAGTTGAAATGTATGGTTCCAGTATATTTTTATCCCTTTCGCTAATTATTCGTAGTGGCCATGACGCTCGTCGTGAGATTGGCTCTTGATTTTGAAAAACAATATTCAATAGTTCATCAAGATAAGAAGGCTGACTGAGGACTATATCTACAATAAAATCAGCCTGATGTCGCGAATGCTCTGCCATTATCAAATCGGACAGGCTATTCATATTATTATTTTTATTCTTAATTTTCTCTATCTTGATTATTTATCAAAATTAACTAATTATAATCAAATCGATGCTTAAAAAGGAATGAGATTATTTCCTAAAAAAATGCGTTCTTTGTATAATAATATCTAAACCTGGTTCACAAAGGCTTATGGCTAAACGACGATTTGCAAGGGACTTTATTGGTGTATTAAATAGCAACGTATTTTCAATACTTTGTGGTGTTCTTGTTGTTATCCTTCTTACCCGAATACTTGGAGTTGATGGTTTTGGTTTATACTATGCACTGCTTGTAATCCCATTAATTGTGGTAAGTTTTACACATTTAGGTATACGTGGTGCTTCCATTTTCATGATTGGCCAAAAGAAATATACAGATGATGAAATTGTTTCATCTGTACTCTTTATACTAATATTTACAGGGATTATTGGTATAATTTCAAGTATTGGCGCATACTCGTTGTTTTATGAACCGGAATACACAATAATATTAGTGAGTTTAGTTGTTATTATTATACCATTTAGATTGGGAATAATATACATTGGCGGCATTTTTTTGGGTAAAGATGAAATTAAGGAAGCCAACAGGTTTGAATGGGCCATTAACTTAACAAACTTACTTTTTGCGATTATTTTGGTTTGGTATTTTAAAACAGGATTATTGGGAGCAATTATTTCACTAACAGCTGCCAATATATTGGTTGGATTTTGGGCACTCTACAGGGTATCAATAAAATTTAAGATACGACTGGTTTATATACCGGCAATAGTAAAACGACTTTTGAAGCTTGGGATAATGTTTGCCTTTACCTTTTTTGTTATCCAATTAAATTATCGTATTGATATCCTTCTTCTTGAAAAACTAAGTACAATACACGAAGTTGGAATTTATTCACTTGGTATTCATATAGCAGAACAATTATGGCAAATTCCCTTTGCCATCAGTATTGTACTATTTAGCAGAACAGCAAATATTAAGGATCAATCGTTAATGACCGAATCAACAGTATCGCTTGCGCGTTTGTCTTTTGTTCTAATCTTTGTACTTTCCCTAATTGCAATTTTGATTGCTCCGTATTTAATTCCTCTTGTTTTTGGAGTTGACTTTACAGCAAGTGTTGAAATACTTCAATTCATTTTGCCCGGAGTTATAATACTCGTAATTTTCAGAGTAATTAGCGGACAACTTGCGGGAATGGGCAAACCTCAACTTGCTGTATATGTATTTCTCCCGGCTCTAATTATCAATGTTATCCTTAACTTTTTTCTAATCCCTAAATATGGAGGAAAAGGAGCCGCCATAGCTTCAAACATAAGTTATACACTTGGCACTCTGGGATATTGGATAATATACACAAAAGTAGTAAATATAAGTTTTTTTGAGATTTTCAAATTCAAGAAATCTGATGTAAAGATTTTATATGAATTAAAAAGTAAGATTATTAATAAATGGAACAACTAAACAAAATCCCATTTTTCTTTGTTGTTGGTAGGCCTCGGTCGGGAACAACTTTACTTCGCACATTGTTCGACGCACACCCAAACGTAAGCTTCCCCCCCGAATGTCAGTTTATTATTAATCTTTATCCTAAGTATGGAAAAATT
Organism: Bacteroidota bacterium; assembly: GCA_013203805.1. GTDB lineage: Bacteria > Bacteroidota > Bacteroidia > Bacteroidales > F082. The sequence continues at coordinate 3,570 of JABMPH010000388.1, forward strand.
GTGTAATGGGATAAAAAACATCTAATTGCATTCTACAACGATCTTATACACCAATGGCTTTTCGATACATGGAATATAGATCTTGATAAGCTAAAAGAAACTTTACTATCCTATATCGGTAATCATACCTATGGTACTATTTGCAAAGTTGTTTATCAACAATACAACTCTCTGTTCGACAAGCAATCAATCCAATTTTTTGGAGATAAGAATCCGGGTTACGCAATTTATACTAAGCTATTACTGAAAATATTCCCTGAAGCAAAATTCATTCATATAATTCGTGATTATAGAGATAATTTTGTTTCAATTAAAAATGTTGACTTTGAAGTTCCAATCCCTTCGTTGGTTGTACAAAAGTGGAAATATTTCTTTAAAAAATTCAATCAAGACAGCAGGTCTAATCCCGAGTTGTACTATGTTATCAATTATGAAAAATTAGCTTGTAATCCTGAACTGGAATTTGGGAAAATTTGTGATTTTATAGGAATTGAATATGATGAGAAGGTTTTCGACTTTCATGAAAAGAAAGACGATATACTAAAAGAATATCCCACAGGATACGTAAAGACTTATCATACCAGCTTATTGCAAAAAATAAATACCTCCAAAATTGGTGTTTGGAAAAACCAATTATCTCCTCTTCAAGTAAAGCTAATGGATTCAACAGCAGGCAAAACTGCTGAACAAGCAGGATATAATAGAGAATATAAAAATTTCAATTTATGGGTTAATATACTAGCATTACCGGGCAGGTCTTATGCCGCTCTACTATATGTGGCCACAAAAATTGTTGATAGTTTTCCTTACAAAATTCGTACAGCGATACTTATCAAAGGTCCCTTGGTTCTAGCTAAGATTTACTTGTCATTATTTAATCGCAAAAAACTTAAAGAGCTTAATGATGTAATAATAAAACGAAAATAAAAACCTTATATTTTTACTGAACAATTCTTATTCCAGTTCCAAATTAGCACTATCCATTACTTTATAAACCGGATAAGGATAATACCCCGAACCCCATTGTGGCACAAGGTATCTATCAAAATAATTCCATTTAAGCAAACCATCATCCGACTGTGGCTCAAGTAGTGAGGCAATTAATGAGCCCAATTTATGGTTAGTTTGAACTATATATGTCCCCTTTGGAAAATCTTTTTCTTCTTCAATAAACTTACCCTTAACAGAGTTTGTATAATGCCCCTGATTAAGCCTTTGTGAACCTTTCAGTTCATCAATATTAAACTTCTCGACCATTAGTTTTGTATTTTCTTTTAAACGGGAAATATTAATTCCATGAGATACTAACAATGAAATAACTTCAGGATCGGAAACAGAAATCGCATAAGCATAGGGAAATTTAACATTTTTTGTAGCATAAAAATCTGCAATATAAGGCACAGTAACAGTAACTTTTCTATCGCTACTTTTGTACCTCCAATAGCCCCTTACTCCCGGAATAGTATCAGTTTCAAAAGCCTTTATTGTAATTAACTCAGGTGTTGGTTTTCCTTCATACTCAATTGCAAACGAATCTAATTTAGATAGTGATAACCCCCGCCTAACAGTTTGCATATCTGCCTCTGACAATATGTTTTCAATTTCACTCTTGTGTTCAGATGCATATTCAAGTATTGTTCTCAACAAACTATAGCAACCCAAAACACGAGTTTTATAATCTGCATAAACATAGTTCTCGTTTAATATTGCTAATCGATTCCTTATACCAATGTAATTTACCAAATATCGGGGTTCACAAGCGTATGAAGACCAACCCTTTGAATAATCCATCCTATCTATAAACTCACCATAAAAAATATTTTCAACATTATAACTATCCCACAGGGTTCGATGAACATCTGGCATCATATTATCGCGCATATAATTAATCAGGTTTCTATCTCCGTTAGGATTCATCATCCATGTAAAAGTAATTGGCTCTTCATGAAACGATCCGTTGGTGGTATGACAATCAACAGTAATTGATGGATCCCAAACATTTAATATATTCTCAACAACGCCCTTTATTTCAGGTGTTTCCAATTTCATGGCATCGCGGTTTAAATCGAGGTTCTGTCCATTATACCTTACCCCTACTCCATTTATAGGTCCAACTTGATTAGTCCGGTTTTTTGTATTTATTTTTTCATTTCCATCAATATTTAAGATTGGTGTAATTAGTACAACAACATTTTTAAGGATTTCTGAATCAGGATTTTTAATCAAATCACGGGCAAGCATTTGGGTAGATTCTTTTCCTTCAACTTCCCCAGCATGTATATTTGCCTGAATGTAAACAACAATTCTATCGCCAATATCCTTCGGACTATCTGGCATGGGGTTGGCAATAACTAACATTGGAACATAATACCCCTCAGCGGATTGAGCAATGGTATCTATTTTAATATATGGCGATTGCTTGGTGAGTTTTGTAATAAAATGCATTACATCTGTATATCTAGAAGTAGATGTATATTCCGATTTTTCAGCAACGGTTAAAATATCAGTTTGGCCGAATCCTATGGCAGTCGTTATCATTATTATCATGAAAACTAAATATCTTCTAATCATAAAAATATCTTTACATAATGTTTGGTAATAATCAGTAAAAGTAATGATGTTGATGGAATAATTCGACATAATACAAAACACATATCCGTTACGAGCACTTAAGATATTAAACAAAAAAAAGAAGAATGCTTCAGATTCACAGATATTTCGAGGAGTTGTATTATAAATCTGTGAATCTGCGGCATTTTTTTTACGAATTATCTTGTTTTTAGGATAGAGATTAACACATAAAATAATTTCAAAACTTAAAGGCCACTCAATAAATTTGCATAAATTTGGCTTTTATTAAAACATAAGATATTATGAAATCGCTAGAAGGAACTAAAACAGAACAAAATCTACTTAAGGCATTTGCAGGGGAATCTCAGGCACGTATGCGTTATGATTATTTCACTAGTCAGGCTAAAAAAGAAGGATTGGAGCAAATAGCGGCAATTTTTGCTGAAACTGCAATGAACGAAAAGGAACACGCAAAACGTTTTTTTAAATTTTTGGAAGGACGCCCTGTGGAAATAACTGCAACTTATCCAGCCGGAAAAATTGGTACAACATTGGAAAACCTTAAAGCTTCAGCTGAAGGTGAAAATGAAGAGTGGACCGAATTATATCCTGAATTTGCTCGTATAGCTGAAGAAGAAGGATTTAAAGATGTTGCCGTTGCATTTAAGATGATTGCAAAAGTTGAGAAAGCTCATGAAGAAAGATATAATAAGCTTTATAATAACCTCAACGAAGGTCATGTTTTTGAAAGAGGAGAAAAATTAGTTTGGAAATGCCGTAACTGTGGATTCCTTCATGAAGGTAAAAAAGCTCCTCAAAAATGTCCAGCTTGCTTGCATCCTCAATCCTATTTTGAGATAAAGGAAAAGAACTACTAGGATCAACCACAACACTGTTTGTACATAAGCGACCCTTTGGATTGTTAACACTATACTTCTATGCACTTACTGCATGAGCTAATCCCTATCATTCGTCAATCATTAACGATTACTTTGTTTGTATTGTCGATGATGCTAATAATTGAATATCTAAATATTTTCTCAAAAGGTATTTGGGGAAACGATCTCAAAAACAGCACTTGGAAACAAATACTTTTGGCAGCGGTGTTAGGAATAATTCCCGGTTGCTTAGGGGCATATACTGCAGTATCTTTATATATTCATAACGTTATTGGAACAGCAGCTCTTGCAACAGCAATGATTGCAACATCAGGTGATGAAGCATTTTTTATGTTCTCAATAATTCCAAATACTGCGGTTATAATTCATATTTCATTATTTGCTATTGCAATTATTACCGGTTTTGTTGTAAGTATATTTGTTAAAAAAAACACAGGAGTTGTTAACTATCCCGACAAGCATTTAGAGGTACACACCGATGAAGCCCAATGCTTTTGCTTTAACAGGAAAGATATTATTGCCAACTTCAAACACATTACCATTCTTCGAACTATATTATTGCTAATAATGTTGATAGCGTTGGCAGTGGTTATTTTTTTTGATGGATCTGAGCATGGCGAACACATCCAATTAATTTCGATGCCGGCAATGGAACATGCTCATCCCGAATGGATAAGAATAACCTTCATTGCTGTATTAGCGATATCATTGTTAATGATAGTAACGGTTAACGACCATTTTCTATCGCATCATGTTTGGGGTCATATTATTAAAAAACACTTCCTTCGTATTGTTGCATGGACTTTCTTCACATTACTAATCCTAAGCTTTGTAAATCACTATATAGATTTAGAGAAGCTTATTGGTAATAATATTTATTTGGTATTAATTGTTGCTGTTGCAGTTGGTATCATCCCGGAATCAGGGCCACATTTGTTTTTCATAATACTTTTCGCATCGGGAAGTCTGCCATTTAGCATACTTCTGGCAAATTCAATTGTTCAAGATGGCCATGGAAGTCTTCCACTTCTTGCAGAGTCGCGTAAAGGCTTTTTTATCATAAAAGCAATAAATATTGCTGTTGGGTTACTTGTAGGAGTTATTGGGATATTATCTGGTATATAACCTATTTCTTAAATTGCTTTACCAGCATAATCAATTGTTTTCCGCAAACGATTTCGGTCTATTCAATTAGTAAAAAGTAAGTTAGCTTACGCTTCTTCGTTACGTAAATTTTAAAAAACTTAATTTTATTAAAATATTTGAATTACATTAGCCCTCCAAACTGAGAAAAGTTATACGTTATACGTTATAAGTTATACGTTATACGTTATACGTTATAAGTTATACGTTATAAATTAATAGTTATAAGTTAAAAGTAAAAATAAGAAGATGAAAAAAAGTTGGATAATAATAATCGTAATTGTGGTTGTGGGATTTTTAATCTATGGATGGTTTAAGGGTTCGTACAATAGCATGGTTACTCTAAGTGAATCTGTTGATAAACAGTGGGCTGATGTTGAAAATGTATATCAACGTCGTGCCGACTTAATTCCAAATCTGGTAGCAACAGTAAAAGGCTATGCATCACACGAAAAAGAAACTCTTGAAGGAGTTATTAATGCAAGGGCAAAAGCTACAAGTACAACAATTAATGCCGGGAATCTTACACCTGATAAAATTGCTGCTTTTCAACAAGCACAGGATGGGCTAAGTAGTGCGTTATCGAAGCTAATGGTTGTTGTTGAACGCTATCCCGAATTGAAAGCAAATCAGAATTTTCTTGAATTACAGGCTCAACTTGAAGGAACTGAAAATCGTATTTCTGTAGAAAGGCGCAAATTCAATGAATCAGCCCGAGCTTATAATACCTACATTAAATTATTCCCAAAAAATATGTTGGCCAATATGTTTGGCTTTACCGATAAACCATATTTTAAAGCACAAGAAGGTTCAGAAACGGCTCCCAAAGTTGAGTTTTAACTCATGCTTATCCCAATCTTGAAAAAGATTTAATTGCCATTTTATTAATTATCACTATTACAGACAACTGTTTAGATATAACTAAAAATATACCGGATGAAGACTAGAGCTAAGGATTTCTTTACAAAAGAACAAAAATCGGAGATAAAAAAAGCCATACTAAATGCTGAGCTTGACACTTCTGGTGAAATAAGAGTGCATATTGAAAACGAATGTAATGGTGATGCACTCGATAGAGCATCATACCTTTTTGGGAAACTTAAAATGGACACAACCGAGCTTCATAATGGCGTTCTCTTTTATCTGGCTATTATAAGTAAGAAATTTGCCATAATCGGTGATTCAGGTATCAACAAAGAAGTCCCTGAAAATTTTTGGGAAGATATTAAAACCATTATGGCAGAAAAATTTGTTAAAGGTGATTTTACTGAAGGTCTGGCAACTGGAATAACCATGGCAGGAGTTCGGTTGAAAAAACATTTTCCTCACCATATTGATGATATTAACGAATTGTCGGATGAAATTTCTTTTGGGGATTAACTAAAAACTACAAGCAACAATGAGAATTAAACGAAGTATCCAGATTTCGTCAATCATACTATTTTTATTGACAACAACTATATTTTCTAATGTTGTAGCTCAATCTATTCCTGACAGACCAGTTCCTCCAAGGCTTGTTAACGATTTTGCAAAAATCCTAAATCCAAAGGAAACCAGAGCTCTGGAAAAAAAGCTTGTGAGATTTAATGATACAACTTCAAATCAAATAGCTGTTGTCATTGTTAATTCATTGGATGGTTATACTCCTTTTAGTTTTGCAACTGAAATTGGTCTGGAATGGAAAGTTGGTAGAAAAGAGTTTGATAATGGAATAGTTGTACTCGTGAAGCCTAAAACTAAAACCGAAAAAGGAGAAGCATATATTGCTGTTGGTTATGGACTTGAACCTGCAATCCCTGATGCTATAACAAAAAGAATCATTGATAATGAAATGATACCATCTTTCCGACAAGGTGATTACTATGGAGGAATCAATAAAGCAACCACAGTATTAATGAAACTTGCTTCCGGAGAAATCTCCTCAAAAGACTATCAAAATCAAAGTGGAGGAAAAGGCCTAGTTTCTCTACTCCCGTTTATAGTTATTATTATCATCATTATAAGTATTAGAGGCCGCCGTGGAAGATCACAAAGTATTGGATCAGGTAGTTCCAGTTCGTTATGGACAGCCTTATTGCTAGGAAGCATGTTGGGTGGCAGAGGCTCTAATTCTGGTAGCTGGGGCAATTTTTCAGGAGGTGGCTCAGGCTTCGGAGGGGGTGGTGGATTTGGTGGCTTCGGAGGCGGCAGCTTTGGCGGTGGTGGAGCCGGTGGTAGCTGGTAGCCATAGTTTTAAATATGAGAATATTATTTCCTAAGGTTTGGGTTTCAAAGTTATTTAGTGGAACAATTAATAATCGGACAGTTAGTTGGTTATTTTTTATCGTTTTTCTTGTTACATTAGTTATCGATCGTGTTATAACCCTAATTAAGTTCGGGTTTATTTATACCGACATTGATCAAACGGTTATGTGGAACGGTGCTTATGATTATTCGAGAGGAATATTTCATGAGCCTTTTTTTTATGGGCAAGCCTATAACTATATGCTGGAATCATTATTAGCAGTCCCGCTATTGTGGATGAATATTCCGGTATACATGGCACTGCCAATTTCCACCAGTTTTATTGCACTACTACCGTTTGTTATTCTTTCTCTTTTCTTTATGAAAAGAGAAAAATATTTTTGGGCTTACTTAAGTTTAGCTTTTCCGGTACTGCTACCTTTACAATATGGCTTTCTTACTACGATTTCAAGGGGTGCACTACAGGCATATTTATTTATTCCCTTTTTATTTATACCATTATTTGATCCGAAAAATAAAAAAAATATAACGATATTATACTTAGTCTCTGCGATTTGTTTTATAGCAAACCAAAGCTCAATACTAATAATATTTCCAATTTGGATATGGGTTTTCACTAATCATGTTAATTCACCTTCATTTTATATAAAATCGCTGTTAGTTATACCTTTTTTGATACTGGATTATTATGCAAAAAACTTCTATGAAATTCACCCCGAAAGAGTTCTACATGTATTATCAGGATTAAATCCGAATATCCATACATTTCTGGCAAGTCTAAAAATTACTAACCACTTCGAATATTTATTCCCATTCAATCCAGATTTGGGATTAGTTTATCCACTTATTTTCCTGTTTTTAGCAATTTTTGCTATATCCAAATCACAAAAAAAAGAGTTTTGGTTTATTATATCAATTATCATTTTATTGATTATAACTTTATCAATTCCCAAGGTTCATCAATTATATACAAATGATGGTTTGTTTTTCACACCCAGTAGGTTATATCTTTATTTACCTATTATATTAATTATTTCTGCATATTTGGTATTTCCCAAATTACCACGCAAAATAGTACTGGTGTATTTCTTATTAGTAATATGTGAGACGGTATTTATTACTAAAATTTCCAGAATTCAAAAAACAATTGCGGAATCAATTTCTGAATCTTCTTTTCCAGTTGCTAAAAACCAAGATTTAATTGCAAGAACAATTGAATTAAGGCAACTTACCAAAAAATTTAATTTAGATTTAATTGTTCATGAAAATTCTGCTTCTTGGGATTATGTCTTTGATAGCTATGTTTTTAATCCATTATCCCAAAACGATATTTACGAAAAGGAAATGATTTCAGTAAATCTCAATGGTGACCGACGAACATGGCTATATTCAAACTCAAAGTACTGTAAACAAATATTACTTAACGGAGTTAAAATTGATAATTCAATACTTAATGAATTTGACCATGAAATAATTAATCAAAACCAGATTATCATTATGAATAACAGCTTAAGCGTATTTGAGTTATTTGAGAAATTGGGTCTAAAATATGGAAACACAACTCTTTAACAACTTAAGCCTTTGTTACGATGATGACATTATTTCCTAATTTTCTATCTTTGTTTTCGTCTTAAATCTCAATCTTAACCTCAGCCTTAAACTCTATCATCATCCTTTTTTTATACCTTTGCATCCAAATTGAAAACACGTGGAAATTATAGATAAATTAGAGGTTGTAAAAAATCGCTGGGAAGAAATATCTGAACAGATGAATGATCCGGAAGTAATGACGGATATGAAGCGATACGTTAAGCTTAACAAAGATTATAAAGATCTTGAACCTCTTATTACAGCGTACAAAGAATACAAATCAATCATTTCCAATATTGAGGGTGCCAGGGAAGTGCTGGAAACAGAAAAAGATGCTGATTTTAGAGAAATGGCAAAGGATGAGCTTGACGAACTAATACCTGAAAAAGAAGCTATCGAAGAAAAAATCAGAATGCTGCTAATTCCAAAAGATCCACAAGATTCAAAAAATGCAGTAATGGAAGTTAGAGCTGGTACAGGTGGCGATGAAGCCAGTATTTTTGCAGGCGACTTGTATAGAATGTATCAAAAGTTCTGTGAAACAAAGAATTGGAAGATTGAGATAACCCGAATTAATGAAGGTACTGCCGGAGGTTACAAAGAAATTGTTTTTAGCATTACCGGTAATGGTGCATATGGTATACTGAAATTTGAATCGGGAGTGCACAGGGTTCAACGTGTTCCAAAAACTGAAACACAGGGCCGTGTTCATACTTCAGCTGCTTCGGTAGTTGTTCTGCCAGAAGCAGAAGACTTTGATATTGAACTGCTTGACAAAGATATCCGTAGAGATACATATTGCTCATCAGGTCCTGGTGGA
>JABMPH010000389.1 GCA_013203805.1 Bacteroidota bacterium
CACGAAGATCTCACCCCATTGTTCAAAAGCCTTATTGCTGGTAACAATCACAGATCCTTTTTCATATCTCTTTGCAATCAGTTTGAAAAACAGTTCTGCTGATTGCCATGTTAGTTTCAAATATCCCAGTTCATCGATGATCAACAAATCCACTCTGCTTGTGTTACCTCAAAGCCCATTGGACAAAAAGAAGATAATCCCGTGGTTATAAATAGTTTTATACTTTATAACATAAATTATCTATATTTTTTCTAAGTCTTTTATTTATAGAACTTATTTCTTTAGGTGAGAATTCTATTTCCCAACGACCAATACTTTCATCTGTTAATATATTATCTTCAAGTAGTTATTCTTTCTCTATTTCTAAAAATTCCAATACTCTATTTTATTGTATTATGGTAATCCCTGACAATGTCTTCGAGTTTTATTGTAATAATATTATCAGTAGAAATAGAATTTGTATTGCCTACACTTTTTTCAATTATGGATAAATACAAATTAATCGTTTGATCCAATTCTGAAGGGCACCAACGTTGTTTAATCATTGAGGCAACAACATCTCTAGGATCTCTTGTAACATGAATAAATTTAGCATCAGGAATAAGTTCAAATAATTCTTTCATAAATAATATATTCCATGTATTATCCTCTATAAAATATGTCTTTTTTTTCTCATCAAGGAATTGATAAATATTTTTCTTTATAAATCCACTTAATATATTATTTAATACTTCTCTGTTTTTATGTTCTGAAAACCAAATAGTATTAATTTCTTTGTCACCTTTTGCTCCTGACCAAAACCCTCTTTACTTAAAAGAATTTAAATCAGCAATTAGCTCTTCCACATTATTGACGTAATTAGAAAACCATTTTGCCAACTCCCAATCATTGTAATTTTCCTTATCATCTCTCATCATTGTTAAATTCAATAGAAACTCATACAACCTTTTTATTGTAATATCAGCCATATAAGGAGACCAGGTGGTACTAAAACTATTATAAAAATCAATTATTCCATCAGGGTTAATGATAAATCTATACTCAAATGGAAAGCTGGCAATTTGTGAGTGTCTATCTAGTATTTTTCTAGTAATATTCGTCCCGCATCTGCCTGTACCGCCAATAAATATGCATTTTTTTTCTATCACATTATCCACCGAATTACCTCAAACACTTCAGCATATTCTTCTGATATTTGTATACCTCTAAAGTTTGCCAAACCCCTAACCAGAGTCTCTTTAGCATAAAGCTTTATATTTGGGGATTTATATTCAGAAAGAGCTGCTAATTTTAATTCAATATCCGCATTGTTAACAATGTAAAACAAAGTGGAACCAAACGAGAAATTGTTCCACATAAACTCATAACCTAGAATTGACCTTTTTTTACAGGCTCTTATGCCCTCTTCATATACAATTTTATGGTCTTGATGTATATCGAAGGAAGATGGCATAAAAACAAGATCAAGTGTTATTTCTTTATCTAGAACAACCAATTCTTCAAGAATTTCTTGCCTAAAGTTTGGAAAATGGCGGACCTTATATTTTTTAATTACTAAACATTCCGGCTTTATTCCAAGTACTTTAGTAGCCAGCTTTACTTCAGTTTAAAGTATATTTTTAGGGACTGACCCTTCAGCTATTGAAAGAGCTACATAAAATATTTCTTTCTTTTGTCTTACAAATTTAGCAATTGTAGTACCACAGCCAAATTCTCCATCATCAGTATGAGGAGCGAATACTAATATCCTTTCCTATTATCTATCCTTTTTTTTGTAATGTTCAATAAAAGTAATCATGTATTGTGTTACATCAATTTTATCTTCAATCAGTTTTTGAGCTTTTTTCTGCCAATTGCTCTTTGATTCTGGATCAACTATCAATTCTATTGCTTTTTTCAAACCAACTGCACCTTCATCAAAAAAATGAATCAATTCATATTTTTCACTTAATTCCTGGAAATTGCCTAAGAGTTTTGATAAGGTAGAAACCGTTATACTTGGAGTACCAAGGATTGCAGCTTCTACTGCCATTGTGCCTGATTCACCTAAATACAAAGTAGAATAATATAGCGCATCATGCATTTTTTCTGGTGGTATTTTTATCTTATATTTTTGAAGATCTTCTGGTAGTTCACCTTCAGATGAAATAAACACTTTTGCATGCATTGATAATTCTTTTACTGCTTTATGTTTTACATCTAAACTTAAACCGGAATGCCCAACATCGTGTGAAGCATTCCAGGAAATAAACCGTAATATTATATATTTCTCACCTTTTATCACACCAAGCATATTTAATACAATTGGATCCGGGACAAAATAATTTGGATGTAAATAGCATAACTCCATAAATCCATTGAAACGAACATGTTTTTTACCTAAATCCTTATTAAACGAAGATGGCGTGCATACGACCTGTGAAAATGGTATAAATGCTAAATTTCCTAAGGTGGCATGCTCTGTATCAGTAAAAGCAATATGGGGTTTACGTAATAACCACGATATTAGTGCTGCATATGGCGATGCAAAACTCATAAAAATATCCGGTTTATATTTTAGTGATAATTTTAATAGTAATAAATCGGCTTTAAACATATAAATCAGTTTCCCTAAAAGACCTTTCTTGCCTTTTCCCCTGTCAATATATTTTATCTCAAAACTATTTAACAAACTATGGACCACTTCTTTATTACGGGCTGTTACCAAAACACCATGGTCACTTTTCTTCATTATTTGAATAAAGTTTTTGAAATAATGCACGTGTGCTGGGTGTCCGATATCAATTATTATTTTCATATTTTAATTTATTTATTGTGTATTTATTCTATTTTCTATTATCTATTATCTTATTATAAAGTTTTTCAAGTTTATCATTTTCTTTTACCACATTTATTTTATCAAAAACAATATTATAAGCCTCTTTTAGATCAATTACGGAGTCGCCCTTTAATATTCTTATAATCTCATCAGAAAGGGCGATTTCATCTCTAATAGGCACACTGATAAGATGTTTCCCAGGTATGAATTTCCCTTTCAACCATGGCAAGTCGGATACAATGACTGGAGTTTTAGTTGCAATCGCCTCATACACTGAAAATGGTGATGAATCTGAGGATGGAATAGAAACGACAACATCGGCATCACAATAATAATAAGGCATCTCTAGTTCGTGATTTAACCAGCCGGTCCAGATAATATTATTTTTCAAATTATTGGAGTTTACAAACTGCTTTATATCCTCCGATAGATTCCCATAATTGGAAGAAAAAACAATTTTCACGTCGGGGAATATATTCTTCACTTTTGGAATAGATTTCATTATAATGTCAATATTGTATATTTCTTTCATTCCCCTTGAAGAAAAAACAAATGGTATATTTTGATTTAAATTTAGTTTTTTCCTCGCAACTCCCTTTTTTACATATTTATTAAAAATTGTAAAATCTATTCCAATTTCGATTACTTCATTATTTTCTTTTGGAGCTCCATATTTTAAACCAGCTTCTTGTGCAATTTTTGAATCCTGAATTACTGCATCTACGTAATTATAGAATATTTTATAAATTATTTTCAACCAAGGATATTGATTAGGAGTTCTTAATACATCTGAACCTTGGTTTTCCATAACTGTTTTCTTACTTGATGAAAAAGCAGCAAGAATTACTGACTCTGCATTAACAACATGAAATATTTCTAATTTTAATTCCTTGGTGATTTTATAAATATGCCAAATGAAAGCAACCCGCTTTAGCATGTAAATTCTATTTAGCATAATATCTGGTAATTGAATGTTGGTGATGCCATTAATTCCTCTTGGCTTTATATTTTTCTTGGGGAACGTAATTGAGAAAACAGTATGACCCTTAGAAATAAAATATTTCATACGGACAATTGTATAAGGATCATTGGGTTGATGTAAAAAGCCAAGTCGCATTACGAACAATAAATTACTTCATTATCGTCATGACAATTCTATCATAATTATCATTATTTGTAATATTAAATTCATCAAGGGAATTATCATTCGACCATTTAACCCCATACACTTTCGTATTGTTTAGGTAGTTAACTAAAATGGAAACGGGAGATGGCATATCAGAAGGGGTCTCAACGATTATTTGTTTTATGGGCGACCATTCAGTTCTATAATATTTTATTGGATTTACTAATTTTTTTATGTCCTGAGTTCAACTACCAAGTGCAACTCAAAGAGTGTTTGTAGAGACAGCGGAGCTGGCTTAGAATCTCCGTATCTCTCAAAGACAAAAATGAGGTGTACATATGAGAAACTACAGCCA
>JABMPH010000390.1 GCA_013203805.1 Bacteroidota bacterium
ACTAAATGGATTACTTTTTATCCATGGGTTGCATCAGATGTTACATTCATTGGTAGTTTTTTTATTATTTTTGTTTTATTCAGATTATTTGGTGCTTTAGTTGTTGATATTAAACGTTCAAAAAATGTATATGCAATAGTACTTTTTGTAATGATTGGATATCAATTTATGTCTCTTCCTCAAGGTTCAGTTTTGCAGGATGGGGAGATGGTTTGGCCTTTTTATTTATTTTTGTTTCTTTGGTTAAAAAACAGAAATCAAAAACTAGTTGGTAATTAATAAATTATGAGGCGGCCAAAAATTGGAATTGCAATTGCATCTTATAATAATAAATCTTTATTAATGAAATGTCTTAAGAGTGTATATAATAGCACCTATAAAAATATATTTGTTGTTGTGCTTGATGACAATAGTACTGATGGATCTACAGATATGATAAAAAATAATTTCCCAAGTGTTTTCTTAATTTATGGATCGGGTAACTACTGGTGGACAAGAGGAACAAATGAAGCAATAAAACAATGCTTATCTCATAATTGCAAATATATATTAGTTCTAAATCCGGATGTTATTGTTCCACCAAATGGAATTGAGACCTTGTACAATACTGCAATCATTTACCCTGATTCCATAATTGCCCCTGTCGTTGTCAGTTTTTCAAACCCAGAGTTAATTTGGTGGGCAGGAAGTACGTGGAAGAAACTTCTCGACTTATTACCTATTTGGTCAAGCACATATTTATATAAATCTGGTACAAAAGTAGATTGTTTACCATCACAAATATTTAAAACATCAGAAGCGCATGGTCGCTCGGTACTAGTACCTAATTATATATTTCAAAAGATCGGTTTATATAATCAAGAAATGTTTCCACATTATGGGGCAGACACTGATTTTTCTTTTAAGTCAAGAAAAGCCGGATTTTCCATTTTAATAAACCCATCGATAAGGGTGTTACTTCATACAAAAAATACAGGGTCATTTATGGGTAAAGATAGTTTATCCTTTAAGAATTATGTTAATTTACTTACAAATAGAAAAAACGGTGAAATATTACTTGTTTGGTGGAAGTTGCTTAGAAACCATTTGCCTTTTTATGGGATATTGCCCACCTATATTTTTATCATTTTATTAAATACAATAAGGTTTTGGTTTCCAAGGCAATTTAAACATTGAAAATTTATCAATTCATAAAATATCATTTAGGGACTTCTTATGATAGTAGCTTTTAGTGGGCTAGATGGGGCTGGAAAATCAACGCAAATAGAACACCTTACCCAATTCCTTCAAGAGAAAAATACAAAATACTATAAATTTTGGAGCAGAATAGGTTATACGCCGGGGTTTCAATATTTAAAAAATATACTAAGATATTTTCTAAACACCAAACTTCCTAAAACGGGAAACTCGCCTCAAAGAGATATGGCATTCAATAATCCAATGGTTAGAAAAATATGGATAGTTATTGCTATTCTGGACTTATTTCTATTTTATGGGGTCTGGCTACGTATTTTACATTTTAGGGGATATTATATTATTTGCGATAGGTATTTATTAGATTCAGAAATTGATCTAAGAATTAATTTTCCGACGGAAAATGTTCCCACTTGGAAACTGTGGAAATTGTTAAAGATTATTATTATCAAACCTAATCAAAACTATATATTTACTATTCCAATTTCTGAGTCTATCAATAGGTCAAAACAAAAAATTGAACCTTTTCCTGATTCACCAAAAATATTACAAATACGGCTTCATTATTATCGAGAGGCAATTCAAAATAAAGTGGGTGAAAATATTGACGGCCTAATTAGTGAAAATATTACAAATTTAAAAATAATTAATAATCTTGCGAAATACTCCTAAATGAGAATTAGCGATTTGGAAAAAAGAGAAGACTTTTGGGATATATTTGATAGAACTTTGAAGATGATAAAAAATCAACCAGTCTTAGCGAATTTGATATTTAATAATGGTGAAAAATATCAAATTTTAATTGCTCAATCATATATTAATTTTATTTCATCACCCTTTATAAGTGCAGGGTCACTTGAAAATTTAAAAAACGAATATTCGAATAACAAGATCGGTTGGTTAACGCCGTTGCAAAGTTTATATGTCCTATTATCGACAACACAACTATTTCGTTTTATTTTTATACGACGTCTATTTCTTATTAACTCAAGACTGAAGAAAAATGTATTTATAATTCCAGGAAATCATCGTTTAAGGTTTATAAATGCGAAGAATAAGAATATTTACGTAGTGCTGAAATGTGAGGAAAATTCTAATTTTATAGAAAATGAAATTAAAATAAGAAACCAGTTTAATTTAAGTTATACTCCAAAGTTTTTATCCTTCGGGATTAATTGGTTTGAGGAAGAATATTTTAGTGGCACACCAATAAATCGAATTGCGAATACTAAAAAGACAATCAATATTAAAACTGATCTAATGATAAAGCATAACAAACAAATAATAATACCCAGTTTATCTTATATTGGATGCCCAGAATATATTTCTAGAGCAATTTATCAAATTGAACAGTTAATAGATAGGTTAACAAAACAAAATCAAAATAAGATAAAAGATTATTGCCCCTTGCGAACATTAAGATTAATTCATAATAATCATCCATATATAAACAATAATATTCCAATATCTACAACACATGGTGATTTTCAAGTAAGTAATATTCTTGTTGGGGAAAAGGCGACTAAAATAATTGATTGGGAAAATACAACAACACGGTTTTCCTTCTATGATGAATTTGTTTTATATAGTGGTATTAGACAGACACCCGATTATAATATTCGAACTTTATTGGATATTTATTATTATAATTTTATCGTTAATAAAAAATCAGATTTGATAAAATCAATTGATCTTGCAAATTTTCCTAGAGGACTTTTTTATTTATCTATTATTGTTGAAGAAACTCTATTTATAACAAATGATCAATTATCAAAGAACTATATGTTAGACTCCAATAAACCTAATATTTTATCTGACTATTTATTGTCCATTGATTCCTAATAACACCAAAATTCTTATCATCTCAAACTTTTTTGAGGTGAACGCGACTTCAAGACCATATTTGATTTATAAAGTATTAAATAGTTACGGATATGACACAAAAGTTGCATACTCCATTTTTTCCCATAGCCGAAAAATCTATCGAAAATATTCAAACCCAAACTTTATAACCATTAATACACAAAAATATGAAAATAATATTTCTATTACACGCTTATTTTCTCATGTAATCTATTGTGCTAATATAGTTCGACATCTGTTTAAAAATAGCTATCATCTAATCTATATTATAGTACCACCTAATTTTACAGCTGGTATTATTATTTCAATGTTTAAAAAAAATAGATATATTATAAGTGACTTCATAGATGTCTGGCCAGAAGCCTTTCCATTTTCGCCTATAATAAAAAAAGTTGTTTTAAATACAATTGGTGTACTATCCAATAATTTGCGGAAATATATTACTAATAATTCTGATATAACAATTTTGGAATCCAATTATTTTAAAAAATTCCTACCAACGACAAAACTGAATGATCCAAGAAAACTAAAGATAATGTTATTAAAGAAATATAATTATCAAAGAGAACACTCTGAAAAGAGCGATGTTATATCATTCTGTTATATAGGGAATATTGGAGAAATTTATGATTTTGACTCATTATTGTATATACTATCTCAAACTATGGAAAATAAACGTGTATTTCTTAATATAATTGGGGAAGGGAAT
Source organism: Bacteroidota bacterium (assembly GCA_013203805.1). GTDB lineage: Bacteria > Bacteroidota > Bacteroidia > Bacteroidales > F082. Next base: position 3,767 of record JABMPH010000390.1, read on the forward strand.
AAAAAAGAATGGTTGATTCAATCAATAGAAAATAATTGCATTCCATATAAATATTATGGGCCAATATATGATGAAAGAATAAAATGTGCGATTTTAAGTTCTTGTTGGTGGGGGTTCAATGGGTATAAAGAGAATACGGAGGTCTCACTATCATATAAATCAATTGATTATTTATCATATGGAGTACCCATGATTAATTCAGCAAAAGGAGATACTAAGGAATTTATTGACAATTACATGATTGGATTTAACTATCGTACTAACAATTTAGATGCATTAGTAAAGAAAATTATTAATATTGACAATACAATGCTTAAGGAAATGAGCAATAATTGTCTAGAAATATTTAATAAATATTTTACAATGAAAACATTAAAAGAAGATATTAAGGATATTTTAGAACGGATAAATTTATGAAAGTTCTGCATCTTTCAAATGTATTAGATATAAATAATGGCGGTGGCGTATATGAAGTAGTTGTTAATCTTTATCATGCTCAAAAGAAAAAAAACTTAGACGTAAATATTTGTTATCCAGGTAATTGTAATACGCACCCTTCATTTGTTAGCGACAATGACGTTGAGAGAATGCAAACTATTGGTAATCCAAATCTTGGTCTAATTATTAATAAGTTGAGTTCTAAATTGAATTCGTCTAGGTATGAAATTATTCATCAACACGGAATTTGGCTGCCTAATTCACTAGTAACTCTTAAGTATGCGAAAAAGGGGATTATTACTTTTATTCAACCGCATGGATTTTTAGAAAGATTCAGTTTCAACATATCAAAATATAAAAAACGATTTGCATTTTTACTTTATGAAAAAGATAATATTGAATTCTCAAAAGCATTGATAGCATGCTCAGAAAAAGAGGCAATCAGATTAAAAAATATATTCCCCCAAAAACCAGTTGCTATTATACCCAACGGGGTTTCGAATGAATTCTACAAAGGTTACAACAACAAAAGACCTAATTCTGTATATCCAAATAAAAAAATAATGCTTTTTGTATCCCAGATTTATCCTTTAAAAGGACTAGAAAGGTTTTTTAAGGTAATATCAGAGGTTGAGAAACAATTGCTAAATAATTGGGTAATTGTTATTGCTGGATACGGACAAGATGAATATATAAATTTCTTAGAAATATTGATAAAAAAATTAAGAATTGATCACTTTATTTATTTTGTTGGTCCTAAATACAATAAAGATAAAATATATTTGCTCGATTCCGCTGACTTTTTTGTTTTTCCGACCCATAATGAAAATTTCGGTATTGTAGTTGCCGAGGCATTAGCACACGAACTACCAGTTCTTACGACTACTGGTACGCCATGGCAAGAATTAAATACTTATCAATGTGGTTATCAGGTACAAAATACTTCTAGTGGGCTTAAAAGTGGCCTTATTAAAATGCTATCACTTTCTGATAGTCAAAGAAAAACAATGGGACATTCAGGAAGAGGTTTGATAAATGAGAAGTACCTTTGGGAGATAATTGTTGATAAAACATTGTCACTATATTCATGGGGAATGGGTCAAATCTCAAAACCGGACTTTGTTTTAAAATGATAGAAATTTCCAAATTGTTACCGGTTTTTTTTAAAATATTAAATACGAAAGATATTAATTACGCAATATTAAGAGGCTATGAAAAATTACCCGATGAAATATCAAATGATATTGATTTTGGAGTTCACCCAAATGATTTTATTAAATTTACACTTTTCATTAATAATTATTTTCACAAATACGAGGGCGTAATTAATATTGATTTAGTAAGGCTTGATGTAGTAAAATATGTTATTAACATTAAGAATTTAGAACCAATAAAAATAGATGTCTGGACAAGTATGAATTTCTGCGGACTATATTATGTCGATTTAATGCAGGCATTAAATAATAGGGTTCTTTATAATGACAGTATATATATTATTCCACAAAACTATGAGATATCCATATCATTATTGAAAGAACTGCTACATAATAGTGGCGTTAGGGAGGATAAAAAAGCAAATATTATCAGCAAGTTTTCCTATTTTTCAATTAAACAACCTTTAATGAAATTTTTTAATGAATACTGTATTAATCAAATATCAAATGCACTATTTCATAAAAGAATCACCTTTGTGGCGCTTAGTTTCTATCTTAAACTAAATTTACTTAAAACTAATATATCTCATTTTGGTCTTTATAAAACCCTCAAAAATATTTGTTTATTTATCACTATTAAATACTTTAATCAAAACTATTACAAAACCATTTTCTCAAATATTTGATACTATAATATGTGTCGCCTTACCGAGCTGCTAGTATCTTTAATATTAT
>JABMPH010000391.1 GCA_013203805.1 Bacteroidota bacterium
CTCCAACAGCATCTAATCTAGTAGCAATTTCTGCTTGTTTCGCAGCGATATCAAGTGCATCACCGTGACATTCATTACATTTTGCAATATCTGGAACAAAAGCATGACCTGCACCAGCTAATTCTGTTGCTACGTGACAGCCAACACAATCAGTGTGATGATCTCTATCAAATGGAGCACCTGCCACAGTTCCAATATCAGCAGCAAACATATTTGATTGAGGACCATGGTGAGGACCAGCATGAGTGCTACTAGTATAAACATAAGTTGTAGGTACATCAAATGTTACAAATAATGTATCACCAATAAGTTCCATAGAACCATCAGGTCCTATAGCACCATGAGCTTGGTAAACAGCAATATCATCACCAGTAAATGTTCTGGAATAAGTTTTATGTTCTGTTTGATTATCGTAACTAGGAGCACCTCTTCTTGCCTGATGACAAGTGGCACATAAATTACCTTCACCATGATCATAAACAGCACCTTCAACAGCAACGCTCACAACAGGACCAAGATATCTCATAGGAGCATTTATGCCATCTTCCAAACTACCATGGTTTGAGTGACAAGTTACACATGTTAATGGTGTTGAAACGGCAGCAGCTATTGCTTCACCTGATCTTGCAAACTCAACAAAACCATCACTTGAGTGACAACGACCACAATCAGCACTAGTTCCACGTCCCCATGATGAACCAGTTACGTGTTTGTGTGTATCCAATGTAGCAGCAATTTCATCCATATTAAGGGCAGTATGGCATACTAAACAGCTGACGTTTCCGTCAACGCCGTCTTTTCCGTCTGATCCATTAGCACCATTAGTACCATCTGCACCAGCGGGACCTGCTGGACCCTCTTTAGTACAAGAAACCATAATCCCCATCACAAAGACCAGGACTAAAAGTAAGTAATTAAAATAATTTTTCTTCATGACTACTGTTATTTAAGTTTAAATATAATTGTTAGTTATTTTGATAACAAAACTACGAAAGAGATGTATTTTTTCTATCTTTGAAAAGTGATATATTGATAATTATAATCAGTTATTAACAGCTTTAATATTGATATATATCATCTATTACTTTTAATAATAGTAAAATTTAAATCAATCAAATATACTATATGCGTATATATCAATATTATACACAAACCAATTAAATGAAAACCGAGAACCAAAAAACCGACTTTAACGAGTTTGTCATGAATGGCAACATGCTTAAATTTCTAACCCCTGAGCAACTGAATCATGTAAATGACATACAGTATTCGGTTAGTTTTAATAAAGGAGAAAATATATTTAAGCAAGGAGCTCCAATGCCACATATAATAATTATTGAAAAAGGTATGGCAAAGGTTTATCTTGAAGATGGTAATAATAGGAGTATAATACTGAAATTAATAAAACCCGGCGAAATAATAGGTGGGCCTGGTTTTTACACCGATTATAAACATCATTTTAGTGTTACTGCATTACAGGATACATCGGCATTCTATATCGATGTTATTGAGTTTAAAAAACTAGTTCTGGATAATCCTGAATTTGGATTAAAGTTAATTGGTAATCTTAATATAGCTCACATTGGTTTGTTTAATAAGCTAAAAACTATTACACATAAACAAATGAATGGACGTTTAGCTAGCACCTTGTTATACTTATGCAACAACATTTACGATTCAGATAGTTTTGTAACTAATCTCACTCGCCAGGACCTTGCCGACATGTCGTCGATGACAAAAGAAAGCGCAATTAGAATACTTAAGGATTTTAAAACTTCAGGTATTATTGATTGTACAAATAATCATTTTAAGATAAATGATAAAAAAGCACTACTAAACATTATTGAAAACGGATAAGCATTACAGCTTTATTATCAGGCCAAGTCCCATATCTAAATACCTGATTTTTCTTTTTCTGTTTTCCAGACCATCATAAGTATAAAATCCAAATACCATATTCGACATTGTATAATTTGCATGCATACCTAAAGCTATGCAATTGTTAATATGATAGTTGATAGAAATACCAGGTTTAATGGCAAAAGACCTGTCTCGAGACGACGTAGTTTTAAAATAGGAAGGTCCTAACAGATAAAAAGTAGGTTCAAACAATTGAAAAGGAGTTTTACCAAATATAACACCTGCCATTAATTTTGGTTGTATAGTAATCTTTTGCTTAATATTATAGGAATAGTAAAACCCTGCCATAGTTGTTAACATTGTATATGGATCTGACCTAACATTCATATCAACTAAAAATTGGTCAACCCTAACCATTTCAGTAGCTAAACCAATCGCATCAACTGTATGCAAACTATAATTAACATCAGCACCTACCCCTAAGTTTTTCCAAAAAAACCATGCTCCCTCAGCTCCAAATGAAACCCCGGTTGTTGTAAAACATCCTACATCAAGACTGTTCTTACTATAATTACCAAATGGTAATGAAACTCCGCTCCGAAGAGAAATAAATGATTTACCATCACCAGCAAACGTGGTCATAGTTAGGAAAACTATTATTGATGTAACTAACAACTTCTTCATAATACTCTTACAGAGTTAAATTGAAATTTGACACAAAACTAACTAGTTTTTTAACATCAGTAAGTTTTATCATAACCAACATATTGTAACTAATAAATTTTCTATTTTTGAACATCAAACCAAAATAAAATAACTTTTATGAAAAAGATTATCGTAATACTACTTTTTGTTTTTACCGGCTATACAGGAATGTCACAAATTTATGTAGGTGAAGTAAACATTAATAAGAAACAAGGCATCAGCTATGTAGAACTAGTTGGAGTAACAAAAAACTACAATATTGATGTGTATATTGATTATGGTCAGGTAAAGCCAGAACCAGAAGAAATTCGCGATAAAAATGGAACAATTGCTCGTTCGGCAAATATTATCGCCGCCTTAAACCTTATGACTGACAACGGATGGAAGTTTGTTAGTAGTTATGGTTATGGGACCAAAGACGAAAACGTGATTAGATACCTATTAAAGAAAGAGAAATAAACTTGAACCAAGCATGATGACATAATTATGTGTAAATATTTTTTCTGAGTGGGCAATATTGTTTCCTGTTTTCACATTAATAAAAAAAATTTATCTTTGGGCTCTGGATATAATTCCACTTACCTTATATATATAACAATAATCTATACCAGATTCTTTGTTTGAAAAAGCGCAGGGTATGTAGTATACCTTAATTTTTTTAAAAAACGTGAAAATTAATTATACCTCAATATTTTAAATATGAAAAAACCAATATTTTCTTTTATCAAAACCCTTTTGATATTGCTTATCCTATCTTCAAGCGGGTTAATTTCAGGACAGGAATTAGTTGATGATCCAAATTTGGATCAGATTCCTAAGTGGTATCTCGATCAAACTCAAAATATGACTCGTCAGCCATCTGAGGTAATAACCATAGATGACTATGATAATTTTTATTTGGGTGTTGATTTTGCAGAAGGACACATTAGTGTTAACCCACAAGCTCCCACTCAATTTTTTACTGCGTATAATATTGATGATTCGCATTATACAATGAATGGTCATGATTGGGTAGACAGTAATCCAACATGGGGAACCAATATGAGAGGTGATCCTATTACAGCCTATGATAGCTTGGGAAACCTATACTATGAAAACATGTATGGTTCAAGTATCCTTGGCTGCAAGGTTGTTAAGTCAACTGATAATGGTCAATCATGGGGATCAGCAGTAAATGCGATTTCGGGTAACGACAAAAACTGGATGGCATGTGATCAAACTTCAGGGCCTAATGCCAACAATGTATATACTGTTATGACAAATAGTGGATCGGGTAATTTTGCAAGGAGTACCGATCAAGGTCAAACCTGGCAAAATACTTTTTCTCCTTCAACTCAATCACTACCAGGGATGATGGTGTGCGTTGGTGCCGATGGAGATGTTCCCGGAGGGTCTGTTTATGTTGTAACTAATAGTGGTAGCTCATTTGCTTCTACTTACACTTTTTATGAATCGAACGATGGTGGATTAACTTTTACATATAAGTCGGCACAAAATTTCGCAGGTTATGTTGGACGAAATATTGGTGGTCGTAACTCCGTTGAAAATATGCGTACAAGGCCATACCCTTTTATTACGGCTGATAACAGTACTGGCCCATTTAGAGGCAGACTATATTTAGTTTATGCATCCAACGACCCTCCAGGGGATGGAAACAAACCTGACATATGGAGTAGATATTCTGATGATGGAGGAACTACATGGTCGATTGCAAAAAGAGTAAATTCTGGTTTTTCACCAACTCTAAGTCATCAATGGCAACCTGCCACATGGTGTGATAAAGAAACCGGCAGACTTTACATTCAGTGGATGGATAGCCGGGATTCACAACAAAATGACAGTGCAATGATTTATGCCACTTATTCAGATAATGGTGGAGAGACATATCAGATGAACAGAAAAATTTCAAATGAAAAAATGAAAATTAACTGCAGCTCATGTGGTGGTGGTGGAACTCCCCGATATCAAGGTGATTATAGTGGAATTGTATCAAATTCAGATATTTCAGTGCCAACATGGAGTGATTTCAGATGGGGTAGTTTTGCAACTTTTACAGCATTTTTTCCTGATTTTGGTATGAGAGTATATCCAACCACAAAAACAATATCTTATAGAGATACCATTTGGGCAGTGATACCCAGTGTGAAACTTTATACCAATGAGGCTATCTTTTCAGCTACCATCGAAAGTCCGTCTTCTGGTACATTTACCATAGATTATCCCATAGGTAATTCTATTACTTCTTTCCCCGATTCATTACCTATAGTAATTACAGTAGATCAGGTTCCTGAGGGAGATTACGCAATAAGTATTAAAGGTGAAGGACCTAACGGTACTCCAGTACATTTCCGTGATGCAACAATAAATGTAATTCCATTGGGTCCCCCAACTGCAGACTTTACTGCTATAGAACCATCTCCTTGCTTAAATTATGGTGTTGACTTTATTGACGAATCGATTGGTGCAACTGATTGGTTATGGACCTTTGAAGGTGGTGATCCTGCTACTTCTACCGAACAATTTCCAACAGGAATAGTTTATTCTTCAATTGGCTCTTTTGATGTGAGTTTAGAAGTAACAAACCCAGCAGGCTCTGATTTAATTACCAAACCTGATTACATTTCAGTTAGCCCTCTATCTGAATCCCCAACGGGCGAAAGCGTTGCTGTTTGTAAAAACAGTGTTATTCCGCCGCTTGTGGCCGAAGGTGAAAATATTCTATGGTATAACGATCCTGAATTAACTGAACTAGTATTTACCGGCAATTCGTTTTTAACTGGTGATACCGATCCGGGCGACTATCCTTATTATGCTACTCAAAATAATAACGGTTGCGAAAGTGAAGCTATCACGATAACCCTAACAATATACGAAACTCCAGTTGTAACATTTATGCCACTTGATACTGTTTGTTTAAGTGTAGAACCTTTTGAATTAGTAGCTGGAGAACCAGCAGGTGGGTCATATTTTGGTGATGGAGTTATTGAAGATTTCTTTGATGCTTCATTAGCCGGCGTTGGAACTCATTCACTTGGATACATATATGCTGATGAAAATCTTTGTGCAGATACTGCATATCAAAATATTACGGTACTACAATTAGATGAAGTTTCCCTAAGTGCGCTTTCATCAGTTTGCTTAGATACTGAACCAACTACACTAACTGGCGGTATGCCCGAAGGAGGAACATATTCAGGTGACGGAGTAATTGATAATATCTTCAACCCTGAAGTAGCGGGAGCTGGAGATCATCAGATAACTTATACCATTATAAGTGAGAATGGGTGTCCAAGTCCTGCTTCACAAAATATTACAGTATTTGAATTACCTGATGTAAACATTGGAAATGACACTACAATTTGTGGCAGCCAAACTATTACATTAAATGCTACTATCCCTAATGCTTCTGCATATATATGGGCTCCAGGTGGTCAAACCACATCGAGTATTACTGTTGATTCAATTGGTATTGGATATGGTTCGCAGGAATTTAGCGTTGTTGCTACCGATAACAATTCATGTTCAAATGATGACATTGTTACTGTAACATTTATTAACTGCACTGGTATTGAGGATATTGTTGGTCTAGAAGCTGTTAGCTTATATCCAAATCCAAATGATGGAACTTTTAATTTCAGGATTGAATCTCGGGGTTCGATTAATGTAGATGTTAAAGTTTTTGACGTGTTTGGAACAAAGCACTTTGAACTTAATAATATTGAAATAGTTGGAGATTATATATCAAGGATTAGTTTAACAGAACCTAAACCGGGAGTATATTTTATTTCCATTGAAAATGAAGAAGGATCATTTATTAAAAAATTCTTAATCAAATAAGGAATTAATCCAATCTTCTTTAAATATAAGAAAATGAAAAAACCTGAAATCTAGTTTCAGGTTTTTTCTTTTGCGTACTTTTGATAAATGAACAAAAACGACTTATATTAAGTTAAGTGTCTTTTATTGGGTAGACTGCTTCGTCATTCTTCCTCGCAGTGACGTCTTTGCGATGACTAGGTACGAGGAAGAAGCCTATCTGCCGACAAAGGCAGGCAATCTCATACGCTACTCTATACTTAAAATAACATTAGTTAATACTGTTGGGAAATAAGAATTTATAAAATAATTTGACCCTTGAATAATAAAGAAACGCTTGTCATTCTGAATGTAGTGAAGAATCTAAAAAGACTCACTTATCGTTACGTACATGCCCTTTCGTTAATCCATTTAATAATGCCTATCAATATTGCGCCTAAAAAAACCAGCGGGAAAAATAGTTTCTGGTTAGCATGTTTGCTTTCCATGATATTGAGCATAGGCAATCAAAATATATGCGCACAAAACACTAACCTCCCCGACACTACTATCTCCATTATTTCAGAAGATCCTTCAAGCATTATGATTGATGAGGTTGTAGTTACTGGTACCCGAGCCCCAAAACGAATAATTGATATTCCATATCCGGTAATAAGATTAGATTATGTTAGTTTTAAATATGATAGAAAAGTTGCTGTGGATGATGTATTGTCTTCTGTTCCGGGAATGTTTTTACAATCAAGATATGGAAACCACGATGTGCGAATTTCAATAAGAGGTTTTGGCAGTAAGTCGAATTCGGGAATCAGAGGAATTCGGATTCTTCTTGACGACATCCCCGAATCGGAACCCGACGGACAAACTCGGATCGAGGCCATAGATTTTAATTCAATAGGAAGCATTGAAATAGCCAAGGGTAATCTCTCATCCATGTATACAAACGCACCAGGAGGAGTTATAAACTTTATAAATGAAATAGATTTCAAAAATACGTTTGCTGTTCAATTTAACCAATTCGGATCGTTTGGACTACGCCGAAATGGAATTAAAGCCGGAATAAGAACTGAAAATTACGGATTGCTAACTACCTATAGTAATCACAACTATACAGGATTTAGAGAGCATAATACCGAAAGTTGGAATATAATTAATACTGTTGTTGAAACCACTCACTCGAAAAATTCTTCTTTAAAAATACTCTTTTATTATGCTGATGGGATAATTAAACTCCCCGGATCGCTTACAAAAGAGGAATTTGATGCTGACCCATATCAGGCAGATCAACGAGCCATCGACAGAGATTTAAAGCGACTTTCAACCAAAGGACGTTTGGGAATTCGATACAATGCAAAGTTCGGAAAAAAGCTAAATAATGAGTTCGAATTAACTACTTATGCCACAATTAAATACTTTGAGCGAACATCCAGAGTATACCGAATAATAAATCGAAATGGGCTGGGAATACGAGCCAGATATATGAATGCTTCAAAATTATTTGGGCATACAAATGAATTCACAATAGGTACCGATATATTATTTCAACCGGCCAGAACCGAATATTATGACAATATTGGCGGACAAAAAGGAGATCAAATATTACAGTTACTAAATGAGAAAATCTACAACAATGGATTCTATTTTTCCAATAACTTTGAGTTAATAAAGAGCAAAATGTACTTGCTGTTAACCGGAAGATATGATCAAATAGTTTTCGATTTAAAGGAAGAAACTCTTCCATCAAGAAATGACAACAGAAATTTTAACGCATTTGTACCAAAGCTAGCATTGAACTACAAGCTAACACAATGGATTTCTCTTTATTCATCATATGGTTACAGTTTCGACAGCCCTGCGAAAAATGAGCTTGAAAGTTTCAACCCTACATTATTATATGACCCTGACCTCCTACCGCAGAAAACTAAAAGTTTTGAAATTGGCATTAAAGGATACGCGGTAAATTCAAACTCTCAGTTCTTCAATAGAGTGATGTTTGAAGCCACGGTTTTTAATCTGAATATTGACAATGAAGTAGTTCCATATGAGATTTATAATGAAGTTTACTATAGGAACGCTGCCAAAACAATCCGGCGTGGAATCGAATTAGGATCGCGTGTTAATATTATAAAAGACCTTGATTTTACCTTTGCATATACATTCTCTAACTTTATATATGGCTCATACTCTGCCCTTGCAATTGAAATTGATTCCACAGGTAGCATTATTGAAAAAGAGGAAGATTACTCGGGCAACATAGTCCCAAGTGTCCCAAAGAACAACCTATTTATGGCAATGTCATATAATTATACGTTAACCAGAAACATCAATGCTTTTGTGAAACTCAGTTATTCAGGAATTAGTGGCCTTTGGGTTAATGATGCCAATACTGACAAAACTAATAGTTACCAGTTGTTAAACTCCGTACTTGGAATTGATATGACATTTGGAAAACTTAACATTCTATTTTCAGGTGGAATAAATAATATGCTTGATGAAGTTTATGTTGGATTTACAAACACCAACTCTGCCGAACAAAGATACTACGAAGCTGGTGAACCAATAAATTATTTTACAACCATTAATGTAGGTTATCGATTCTAATATACAGTAACTCGTAAGTTGTCGATAATTCCCCACATCACAAAATCGAGATTAATTTCTAGATCTAACGGTAATATGGAATCAAAAATATTAGAGAAAAAGAGTAAATTTGAAAAAAATATAAATGACTGATTATCAACAATACAATTTTACATTAGTCTCAATAAAACTAAATATAAATTATCATTACATTTAACTTAAAATTTTATCATGAAAACTATTAGTATTAAATTTCAATTTTTCATCGTGACACTTCTTTTACTTGCAAGTACAACTATAGCTCAAAATGCGGCAAGCGAGAAAGTATTTCATCGGGTAATGCTTATTAATTGGGCAGACAGCTTAGATAATTCTGCAAAGACTGAAGTAATAAACCTCTTTTTGGGACTACCTGATAAAATAGATGGTTTTAAATCAATCGAAATTAATGACTTAAGCAAATCAACTGAAGATTTTGAACAAGTAATGATTCTAAGATTTACTTCGGACGAAGGCATTAAAACCTATGGGAATCATGCGGATCATCTTAGAATTCAAGAGATCTCTCCACCCTTAATAAGTGGATTTTCGCTTTTCGAATATTGGAAATAGCTCCAAATTTAACAAAGAAAATTCAAAGAATCCTTTATTAACAAGTTCAGAGGATCGAATGGTCGATCAATTTTATAAACAAATAGTCTAAGACTTTAAATATTTGTGATGTACTTGGAAAGTTTTGGTATTTAAATTCTGACTTCATAGTTTATTAAAAAGCAGGTAGGAGGCCACAAAAATTTGATCGATATTGAAAATAAAATAGGTTATTCATACACAGATCTTGATGAAGCCTCTTCTGATTTAGACTGATACATCAGGGGACTTATAGCTAGAGCGCAAGGAAAACAACTACCGCAAACAACAAATATAGTGCATGCCGCAGTTAGTAGTACCAATAAAAATAATTAGTAAGTTTGAAAACTGTGAAACCAAAGAAAATTATTGAATAAAGTGCGGCACGCCCCATATTCAAAACGTTATATGCAAGCTGAAAAAAGACCGAAATAGGAGTAATTTACTGCAATCAAAAAACGAAAAGAATAGAAAAGCCAACGCACAAAGCA
>JABMPH010000392.1 GCA_013203805.1 Bacteroidota bacterium
AACTCTTCGGCATCTTCAATTCTTTCAACATATCTTACACAATAATAGCATAAAGGAACATAATACTTGCGGTATACGTCCTCAAAGACCGACTTATCGCCATTCTTTAAGCCCTCTATAATACTATCGTTATCCACTTCCATATTTTGGAATTTCCTTTTGTTTTAAAGCATAGAATTTTTATTAGGATACACTCTCCTTCAGTAATGCATTAAAATAAACGTTAAAACAAAGGTATATAATAATTATAAAGTGAATGTAATAACTAGTGTTATTCACAAAATAAAAATGAAAGCCAACTACCAAAATTGGTAATTAATCATTATATTATCCCTAGTGCATATTGTAAAAATATACTTCTATCGAGTTAATAATTTAATAGCTTTGCGCCAGAAATAAAAAAGGAATGACAAAAAATAATACCTTGATATCATGGACAATACTATTACCTTTAGTATTGGTTTGGGGTAGTTCATTTATTCTTATTAAAAAATCCTTGTTATACTTTACTGCTGTTGAGGTTGGAATATTAAGAATTACGATAACTTTTCTATTTTTATTACCATGGGCTATTAGAAGTTTGCGCAAAATTGATCGAAAACACAGGAATTACTTAATCATTTCGGGTTTTATTGGAAGTTTTATTCCCGCTTTTATGTTCTCAATAGCACAAACAGGAATCAATAGTTCGCTTGCCGGCATACTAAACTCACTTACACCATTGTTTACATTATTACTCGGATTAGCTTTTTTTAAGATTAAAGCATCATGGTTTAATGCCATGGGAGTGATTATTGGTTTGGCTGGAGCCATGGGTTTAATTTATGTTAGTGGTGGAGATCAGGGATTTGTGTTTAATATTAAATATGCTTCATTGGTAATCATAGCAACTGTTTGTTACGCGTTTAATGTAAATTTTATCAAATTATATTTAAAGGATATTGATGCTCTCACAATAACTGTGCTCACATTTTTTTACATAGGTATACCCTCATTAATTTATGTATTAGCCTTTTCAAATATTCCGAATAAACTAATGAATGAAAGTGATGCATTAATTGGTATTGGTTATGTGAGTATACTGGCAATTGCAGGAACAGGAATTGCCCTTATTGCATTTAATATGCTAATTAAGATAAGCACCCCTATTTTTGCTTCATCTGTAACATACATGATACCTGTTGTAGCAATAATTTGGGGTATTATTGATGGCGAAATATTTAAGCCTATTTATATATTATGGTTTGTCCTTATATTAATAGGTGTTTTGATGGTTAACACCAAGTCAAGGAAGTATAGTAAGAAATTATCAAATACAATAATTTCAAGAAAAAATAAAATTTAACAACAATTACTTGTTAATTAGTTTTTTTTTATACTTTTGCACCTCCAAATTTCTAAGGAAATTAAACTAAAGATTAATAATCATGTATGTAGTTGTTGATATAGCCGGACAGCAGTTCAAAGTTGAACAGGGACAAGAAGTTTTTGTAAACAGGCTTGAAGGTGAAGAAGGTGAGAAAGTTAAATTTGAGAAAGTACTTTTAGTAGACGATAATGGTGCTGTAAAAATTGGCACACCTATGGTAGAAGGTGCAGCTATTGACGCACAAATTATTTCACACCTAAGAGGCGATAAAGTAGTTGTTTTCAAGAAGAAAAGAAGAAAAGGCTATCAAAAATCAAATGGCTTCCGCCAAGATTTAAGTAAAGTACTAATAGAAAAAATTACTGTTTAACCTGTCTGCTAAAGCAGGCTATAAATATTAAGATATGGCACATAAAAAAGGAATGGGTAGCTCCCATAACGGACGCGAATCACAAAGTAAAAGATTAGGTGTTAAAATTTATGGCGGACAAGGTGCAATTGCCGGTAATATTATTATTCGCCAAAGAGGAACTGTTCACAACGCTGGCTTAAATGTTGGAATGGGAAAAGATCACACACTTTTTGCACTTACTGACGGGATTGTGGAATTCCAAAAAAAGAAAAATAATAAATCATACGTAAGTGTGGTTCCATCAGTAGAAGAAAGTAACTAAAGTCGATTGAACCTAAAATTACTTTTTTAAGAAATATAAAACCCGGCTTGTGTAATACTGGCCGGGTTTTTTAATTATAACTAACTTTGCATAAAAAAATAGTATCAAATGCTCCAGCTTAATTATATAAGAGAAAATAAAGATAAAGTTGTTAACCTATTGGCAATTAAAAACTTCGATGCGTCAATTATTATTAATGAGATTATTGAACTTGATGATCTTAGAAAAACAACACAAAAAGATCTAGATGATGTTTTAGCAACAAGCAATAAATTGGCCAAAGAAATTGGAAGTCTTTACAAATCTGGGCAACGAGAAAAAGCAGATGAAATTAAAACAGAATCGAGCAAACTAAAGACAGTTACTAAGGAGCTTGAGCAAAAATTTAATGACGTTGTTACAAGCTTAAACAACAAGTTAATTGAATTACCTAACGTTCCACATCCAAGTGTTCCAAAAGGAAACTCTGATGCTGATAACGAGTTAATTTATGAAGAAGGTTCAATTCCTGAACTTCCTGAAAATGCTATTCCTCATTGGGAACTGGCATCGAAATATAATATTATCGATTTCGAATTGGGTAACAAAGTTACCGGTGCCGGATTTCCATTTTATAGAGGCAAAGGAGCTCGTCTGCAAAGGGCATTAATTAACTTTTTTTTAGATGAAGCTTTAGATCAGGATTATATCGAGTACCAACCACCATTGCTTATTAACGCAGACTCGGGATATGGGACAGGCCAATTACCTGATAAAGAAGGCCAAATGTATTACGTTGGTGAAGACAATCTATATTTAATTCCTACCGCTGAAGTACCTATCACTAATATCTACCGTAATGTTATTCTTAAGGAATCCGACTTTCCAATAAAAAATGTAGCATATTCAAACTGCTTCCGTCGTGAGGCCGGTTCGTACGGTAAAGATGTAAGAGGGCTAAACAGACTTCATCAATTCGACAAAGTTGAAATCGTTCAAATCCAGCATCCTGATAAGTCATATGAAACTCTTGAGGCTATGAAGGATCAAATAGCTTCACTACTCAGAAAACTAGAACTACCTTTTAGAATAGTACGTTTGTGTGGAGGGGATTTAAGTTTTACATCAGCATTAACATACGATTTTGAAGTTTATTCGGCAGCACAACATATGTGGTTAGAGGTAAGCTCGGTTTCTAATTTCGAAAACTTTCAGGCAAACCGAATGAAGCTCAGGTTTAAGGATAAAGATGGCAAGTCGAAACTTGCTCACACCCTTAACGGTAGTGCATTAGCGCTTCCTCGAATTGTAGCAGCATTACTTGAAAACAATCAAACTGACGAGGGTATTGTAGTCCCTGAAGCCTTAAGAAGTTATACTAAGTTTGATTTAATTAATTAAATATGAAATTAGGAGCAAGTATACTATCTTTCATGATTTTGGTTCTATTTTCGTGTAATAATATCAATAATGAATATTATATTTCACAAATCGACAGCATCAACACTCAACTTAATGAAGCAGCAGTTGGCTATTCGAATGTTGATAGTATTACGATTGCCAACATTAGAAAAAGAGTAAAAACTAATTGTAAAAGAGTTCGTAGTCTGGAAGATACAGTTATAAACAAAATTTTTATTCCATATAGCCAAATCGATAAATCGATGAAGCAAATATTAAGGATGGACTATCAAATAAAGAAAAATATTAAAATATCACGAACTCAAATTAGTGACCTTCTGCATGATGTGAACCATAGTATTATTGACACTATCGTACTAAAGGAATATATTAAAGAAGAGAAAAAAATCGTTTTAACAATTGCTGAAAGGATGAAATACAATCAACAGAGAATTATGGAAGAAACAAATAGGTTTGATTCTCTTAATCCATTAATTGAGCAATACTTTAACAAGACAAATTGAAATTAAATCTAAAATATCTCTTTCTGATATTCCTGTTTCCAGGGATGTTAACCTTCAATAATGCATTATCACAAAATACACAAACTATTAATCCTGTACTTACCAGGCAGCAACAAAATCAACCTGAGCCAAAGGAAAGTTTAGCTATCAAATTTTATCGTGAGAATGAGTTTAAAAAAGCTGCAGAACTTTTCCAACAGCTTTACGGCGAAAAACCAAATAATTATTACTACAGTTATTATTTCAATTGCCTAACTACGCTACAGGATTTCAAAGAGGCGGAACGTCTGGTAAAACACCATCGTAAATTAAACCCAAATAATTACCGCTATTTAATCGACGAAGCATGGGTAGTAGGATTATCAGGAAATAAAAATAAATCAAATCGGATTCTTAATAAGCTAATCGAGAATTTGCCAGAACAACGTAATCAGATACTGCAAATCACAAGTAGTTTACAGGCTAAAGGTTACCCTGAACTGGCAATTAAAGTTTTTGAAAAAGCTAGTATGATGAACAACGAAAATAACTCATTTGGTTTCGAAATTGCTGATGCATATTTGTATAGTGGCGAATACAGTAAGATGTTTGACAGCTACTTAAGTTATTTAGTGGTGATGCCAACCGACCTTCAACGCATAAAAAGTAAGTTGCAATATGTAATGAGAATGGATGTAAATAGCAACCTGTCGGAAATGCTGAAAAGTAGTTTACTTCAAAGCTCACAACAAAATCCTGAAAATATTCAATTAGCGGAAATGCTCATGTGGTATTCGTTGCAAACAAAGGATTTTGAGATGGCATATCGCCAGGCACGTGCCAATGACCTAAGATTTGGTAATAGCGAAGATGACATGCTCGAACTAGCCAATATTGCATTTTCAAACTATGATTATAATACAAGTGCTAAGGCATATAAATACATAGCAGATAAAAAGGGTGATTCCCCATATTATATTGATAGTTATGTTGGATATTTTCTTGCAACCAACAAACAGGTTGAAGAAAATCCTGATAGCAGTATTGATGACTATGAAGAACTGGAACAAATGGG
>JABMPH010000393.1 GCA_013203805.1 Bacteroidota bacterium
GAGTCGGTGTTATTAAGGTTGGTGCTGCAACAGAAACTGAAGCAAAAGAAAAGAAGCATAGAATAGAGGATGCTGTAGCAGCTACAAAGGCAGCCGTTGAAGAAGGTATTGTGCCAGGTGGTGGAGTTGCCTTCATTCGTACAATTCCTGCACTTAACAAACTTAAAGGTGATAATGAAGATGAAAATACCGGAATCGCTATTGTTAAAAGAGCTGTAGAAGAACCACTTCGTCAAATTGTTGAGAACGCTGGGCTTGAAGGTTCAGTTGTTGCTAATAAAGTTAAAGAAGGAAAAGGTGATTATGGTTTTAACGCCAGAACTGAGGTTTATGAAAATCTTATTAAAGCAGGTGTTGTTGACCCAACAAAAGTAACTCGTGTTGCATTAGAAAATGCAGCGTCTATTGCGAGCATGTTGTTAACTACCGAATGTGTTCTTTCGGAGCATAAAGATGAAAATGCAGGTGGAATGCCACAAATGCCTCCTATGGGCGGTGGAATGCCAGGCATGATGTAGTAAACATCTAAAAATAAATTTGATAAACCATCCTTCATTTGAGGGATGGTTTTTTGTTTTAACGAAGATGATTTTATTATTTACATGAAAAACTCAGCTCATACTTATTTTATCTATGTCGACACGCGGGGTTATGGACAGATGGTGATTTGAATCAACTATTCTTCCGAAAATTCCCTAAGTAATTTTTGATAAGTCGAAAAAATTCGAGCACGGGATACAAATCCTAAATACTTTCCATCACTGATCACAGGTAAATTATAGTTACTGGTTTCCTGAAATTTATGGGCAACATCTTCCATTGATTCATTGATGTTAACGATGGGGTCGGGCATATACATTATATCAGCAACCTGAATTTTATTGTAAAGTTCCTGATTGAAAATAATATTACGGATATCATTAACAAAAACTAACCCGTAAAAGTTATTTTCATCATCAATCACCGGAATGATATTTCTTTCGGAATTTGCAATTACCTTTACTAACTCACCCAAATTACTTTCCTTATCGATGGTTTTAAAATTGGTTTCTAAATGACTTACTACATTCATCATTTGTAGTACTGATTTATCCTTATGATGTGTAAATAGCTCACCCCTTGCTGCTAATTTTTTTGTGTATATTGAATGAGGTTCAAAGTACATTATTGTTAAATAGGAAATAGTTGCTGTTATGATTAATGGGGTAAAGAGCTCGTAGCCTCCTGTTATTTCAGCTATTAGAAAGATGCCTGTTAATGGTGCGTGCATTACTCCGGCCATAACTCCCGCCATACCAACCAGAGCCATGTTCTTCTCGGGAATACTAGATGTTGCAAACAAGTTAATCAATCTTGCATAAAGTAGCCCAAGTACTCCGCCCACAAATAATGAAGGTGCAAAAATACCGCCAACTCCACCGCTACCGTTAGTTACAGCCATTGCCACAACCTTGAAGAGTACAATTAATCCTAAAAATATTATAATTTGAACTGTATTTGAAGAAGCACTAATAATGTCTTCGTTAACCAGCCCGTCTACTTTATTGTTGATGAGTAGATCCAAAAATTCATAACCTTCCCCATAAAGTGAAGGAAGTAAAAATATTAATAATCCTAATGAAGCACCACCAATAACTACTCTTGTGGTTTTAAGTTTGATTTTATGAAACAGACCTTCGATAAATATGGTTGCTCTGGTAAAATATAGTGAAGCAAATCCGGTGAACAAACCAAGACCAATATAGTAGGGTAGGTGTTTTATATAAAATCCATCAACAAGGTCGAAGGAAAATAACACTCCGCTACCCATTAATAAATAAGAAACTGAAGCTCCAGCTGCTGCCGCTATTAGTAACGGTATTAATGCTCCCATTGTTAAATCAATCATCAATACTTCGAGAGAGAAAATTACTGCTGCAACGGGAGCATTGAAGATACCTGCAATTGCCCCTGTAGCTCCTGCACCAATTAATATCATTACAGTTTTTTGATTAAGCCTAAATAGTCTGCCAAGGTATGATCCAAATGAACTGCCTGTTAGAACAATGGGTGCCTCGAGTCCAACCGATCCTCCAAAACCCACTGTGAGTGTACTTCCAATCATGGATGAGTACATGTTATGTGATTCTATTCTGCCTTGTTTTCGTGATATGGCGTATAATATTCTGCTTATACCGTGGCCAATGTCGTCACGAATTATATACTTTGCAAAAAGTACAGTAAGTACTATACCTATGAAAGGAAATGCCAGATAGAGATAGTTTGAGTCATCAAAAATAAAACCATGAGTTATTAAATCATGGGTAAAAAACACTGTGTTTTTTAATACTACTGCAGCTAATCCACTGACTAAGCCAACCACTAAACTTAATACCAATACCAGTCTTTTTAGCCTTACAGGGTTTATGGTATATTTTGTAAAATCTAGCTTTTTGAAAAATGTACTCAAGCTAATAGGTTATTTAAATGAAAATGCAAATTTATATTTTTTAACATTAGTAGCAACACATAATTATTATTGTTATATTGCAGAAGTTGAAGATATTCAGTTTGTTAGAATGGGGGGGAAGGTATGTGCCTGCATTAATCTTCTGACATATCTTTTAGTATTTCACGATAGTGCGAAAATACGTTTGCTCGCGACAAGAAGCCTGCGTATCTTCCATCTTTTAGCACAACGAGGTTGTATTTGCCCGAATGTTGAAATTTCCCGGCAATGGTTTCCATATCATCATCATGATGAACAATATTTGAAGGCATAAACATGAGGCTGTGTACAGCAGTTTTTTCATACATTTCAGGCTTAAACATAATGTCTCTGATTTGATCAAGAAAAATAATTCCATAAAAATTATTCTCACTATCAATAACCGGGTAAATATTACGGGTAGAATGTGCAATAACCTTAACAAGTTCACCCAAGGATGCTTCATGATCGATTGTGCTAAAGTCCTTTTCGATTAGGGTATTAATATCCATCATCGATAGTAGAGCTCTGTCTTTGTGGTGTGTAATTACTTCACCACGATTTTTAAGCTGAATTGTATATATTGATTTGGGTACAATTAGTTTTGCCACTGAATATGATATGGTTGCCACTAGCATAATGGGTAGAAACATATCATATCCTCCTGTAATTTCTGCTATAAGGAATATAGCAGTGAGTGGAGCATGAACAACTCCTGCTAACATTCCGGCCATTCCCACCAAGGCAAAATTAGCAACGGGCAATTGTGCAATACCAAGATAATTAATCATACTGGCGAAGAACAGGCCGGCCATTGTTCCAATAAAAAGGGTAGGGGCAAAAATTCCACCAACGCCACCTGCTCTAAAAGTAAGTGATGTTGCAATAACCTTGAACATTAATATTGCAAATAATAGCAATAATGCTATGGGAATACTTTCGCTATAATTATAGAAAATACTATTGTCGAAAATAAATTCAAGTTGCCCTGATAAGCCTTCATTAATTGCCTCATAACCTTCACCATAAAGTGCAGGGAGTAAAAATATTATGCCCCCTAATGCTCCTGCCCCAATTAAAAACTTAACAAAGCTGTTATTGATTCGATCGAATAGCTTTCCAGATAAAACGTACATTTTGATAAAATATACAGAGATAAGGGATGTAAATAATCCAAGACCAATATAGAAAATTGTTTGATTTAATTCAAACTTGTGGTCAATTACAAAAGGGTATAGAATATCCTGACCAAGGAAAATATATGAGGTAAGAGCGGCTGTAATTGATGCAATCAACAACGGCACTAATGCTGTCATTGTCATGTCGAAAAGGATAACCTCCAATGCAAAAACAATAGCTGCTATGGGAGCCTTAAAAATTGCCGACATGGCTGCTGCTGCTGCAAATCCTAATATTGTTACTAATTGTTTATAGTTTAGTCGAAGGGCTTTTCCAATCATTGAGCCCCATGCAGCTCCGGTTACTACTGTAGGTCCTTCAAGTCCAACCGATCCTCCAAATCCTACGGTAAGTGCACTCGAAATAATAGATGAAAAAGTATTATGCTTTTTAATAATTCCTCGTTCTTTAGATATGGCGAAAAGAACATTGGGAATACCGTCTCTCACTGGCTTTCGGAGTATGAATTTCACAAAAATCACCGTTGCCAGAATTCCTATTGCAGGATAAACTACATATAGATAGTTTGAATAGGAAACAGAAAAATCGCTGGTAAGTAGTTCTCGAATATAAAACACGATATTCTTCATGATTACCGCAATTAATCCACCAATAAAACCAATTACAATACTCAATATTATCATAAGCTGGTTTTTAGGCAGTTTATGCAAATTCAATAATGCTTTTTGTATTATTCTTTTCCGTGTCATTAGCGGGTGCAAAAATAGTAAAGTAATTGAATGGTGACGATGTAAAGTGGTGATGTAGAATGAATAAAAATAAGCGGTTGATATTTTGTATTGGTTAGCTTAGAAGTAGCCCCATTCCAAATAGTAGTGTAAATATCAAAGTTGAAAAGGCAAGTTTTTTAAGAAAAGGATCTAACTTGGATTTATCGGATATGCCACTGATTATAATTAAGTCTTTTATAAAAATGGGAAAAGTAATTATGAAAATAAATTGCCAGGGACTTGCATAGTTAAGACCTGAGTATATCAATGCAAATATCATCCCCAAGATGATAATTATATAATGATATTTTTTAGATTTTTGATATCCAAGGGATAATGCGAGTGTGTTTTTTCCTGAACGGGCATCATTCTTCATATCACGCATATTGTTGAGATTTAGCACCCCTGTACTAAACAATCCCATTGTTGAAGCAGGGAGTAATATTTGCCATGAAAGGTTATGTGAAATCAAGTAATAGGTTCCTACAACGGCCAGAAGTCCAAAAAACAGAAATACAAAAAAATCTCCCATACCTGAATAGCCGTAAGCATTTTTACCAACCGTATACTTTATTGCTGCCGCAATTGCAAATATTCCAAGGACAAAGAATAGTAGACTAGTATCCCAATTTGCTCCAAGTGATTCAACAATCAGCCATATTCCACTAATCAGGGATAACACAACAAACACGATTATCCCAAATCTCATTTTTTTCGGGGTAATTTCTCCACTTTGAATTGTGCGCATTGGCCCGAGGCGTTCATCATTGTCGGTTCCTCTCATGCCATCGCCATAATCATTTGCAAGGTTTGATAATATTTGAAGAAACAGGGTTGTAACTATAGCCAGAATTATTACAACCCAATTATAACTGCCAGATTTAATTGCCAGAAAGCTTCCCATTAGTATGCTTGAAATGGCAAGAGGTAATGTTCTGAGCCGGAAGGCTACTATCCATGAGTTAAGTTTGGTCATTGATAATTGGTGATTGGTAATTAGTAGTCATTGGTCATTTGTCATTGGATAATTGGTAATTAGTCATTTGTCATTAGTTAATGGTTCTCTGTTAATACAAATACTAATTATCCAATTGCCAATTATCCATTTACTAATCATCCAGTTATCCAATTTAAGGAAATTTAGGGTATTTATGAAAATCAGGATCGCGTTTTTCGAGGAAGGCATGTTTTCCTTCCTGGGCTTCATCGGTAAGGTAATATAGTAATGTGGCATTTCCTGCAAATTCCTGTAAACCTATTTGTCCGTCGAGTTCGGCATTCATACCAAGTTTTATCATGCGGAGGGCCATCGGGCTACGTTTGTGCATTGTTAAGCACCAGTCAACAGCCTCATCTTCCAGTTTATCTAGGGGCACAACTTTGTTTACCATACCCATTTCTAGAGCTTCGGCTGCTGAGTATTGTTTATTTAGGAACCAGATCTCTCTTGCTTTTTTTTGTCCTACAATTGATGCAAGATACGATGATCCTAACCCGGCGTCAAAGCTTCCAACTTTTGGCCCTGTTTGCCCAAATATGGCATTCTCACTGGCAATTGTCATGTCACATACAACATGGAGAACATGTCCGCCACCTATCGCAAAACCATTAACCATTGCGATCACAGGTTTAGGCATTGAGCGAATCTTACGTTGAACATCAAGAACATTTAATCTTGGAATACCATCTTTTCCAATGTAGCCACCTTTGCCTTTTACGTTTTGATCGCCACCACTACAAAAAGCCTTTTCTCCCTCGCCAGTTAGTAGAATTGTATAGATATCCTGATCTTCACGAAGCATCTCCATTGCTATGGACATCTCGGTAGTGGTTGTTGGTGTAAATGCGTTGTAATATCTGGGTCTGTTTATTGTTAGCTTAGCTATGTGATTCCACTTTTCGAGTTTGATTTCTTCAAAATCGTGCATGGATTTCCAGTTTCTTGAATTCATAATACTAGTATTTATTTTTGACACGAAAATACAGAAAAAGACCATAGAAGAAAAATGAGCTTGGTGAAAAGTGTTCTAAATAGGGTTTGAACCGCGGCAAGGATTGCAGTGGTAGCTTGTTGAAATGCCAATGATGTTTTTGTTGGCTGGCGGATTCCATTTTTTTGGAACACGCACGGCTTACAAAAACACATTTGGGATGAAACAACTAAAAGCGGAAAGCCTGGCTACCTGCCTAACTGGATGCAGTTTGTTAAATCTAAAAATATCAAGAGGTAGGTTGGCCGCCCAAAAAAATTAATTTTGCATTATGATCTTTCCAACAAAACTAATAGGAGGTAAATTAATAAGGCGTTATAAAAGATTTTTGGCAGATGTTGAGCTGGAAGATGGCTCGGTTGTAATTGCTCATTGTACAAACTCCGGATCGATGAAATCATGTATTGAAGAAGGTGCTCCGGTTTATTTGTCGCCTGCTAGTGATCCCAATAGAAAAACAAAATATAGTTGGGAAATGATTTTTATTAATAACGGCTGGGTTGGTGTAAACACAATGATTCCGAATAAGTTAGCATATGATGCCATTGTTGGGGGCAGTATTGAAAAACTCGCCGGATATTCAATTGTTAAAAGAGAAGTGAAATTTGGCGAGAGCCGTTTTGATATCTATTGTGAAAATGAAGAGGAAAAATGCTTTGTTGAGGTGAAAAATGTTTCAATGAAAGTAGGTGATTATGCTCTTTTCCCGGATGCTGTTACAACCAGAGGGAGAAAACATTTGGAAACTTTAATTGAAGTTAAAAAGCAGGGAATGAGAGCTGTAATGCTTTATGTAATTCAGAGAATGGATGTTGATGTAATGGGGCTGGCAAAGGATATTGATCTGGGATATGCCGAGACTCTTAAGAAAGCTGTTGATGCTGGAGTTGAGGTTATCGCTGTTCAGGCAAAGGTGAGCCCTGACAGGATTGAAATTATGAGGGAATTAGATATTGAGATTTAAAATTAATAATCTACCTAAAGTACATGTAATTCAAAGTCTTGCAATTGATTCAATGTTTTTTCCAAATCTTTAGTAAATCCAAGCATCATACCACCACCACCGGAACCACAAAGTTTTAGTTGGTAATTATTTGTTTCTAATCCCTTTTTCCATAATTCTACTACAGAATCTGGAATCATAGGTTTAAAATTTTCATATGTAAATTCAGAAAGCGTTTTTATTTCTGGGATCATAGAATCATGGTTGCCAGCTAAAAATTCGCGAATACAATTATTAACTAACGGCACAAGTTGATTTTGAATTTTATCCCGAAATTTTGTGTCTTCATATTTTTCCAAAAACCAATTAACCAGAGGTTGAGTTTCTCCAGTAGTTTTTGTGTCAATAAGAAATATGCTTCCATTTTTATTTTGGTCTCCTTTTGATAAACTAGCTATACTTGTTTTGCCATAATCATCAATTAATAAAGGCTTGTTTATGTAAGAAACTAAAGGGTCCAATCCGGAACTACTGCCGTGATAGTATGATTCCATTCGGGCAAACCGGGGTTTGAGTAAACTCAGGTCATGAGTTTCCTCCTCTGTTGAATAAGCATTGTATATTGATGCAACAATTGCACCCGAACTTCCCAATCCATAGCTAATGGGAATATTGCATTCAAAATACAGACCATTATTTATATCCGATTTGAATTCCTCAATATTTATTTCGTTTGAGAATTTATTTTGCTCCAAAAATTGTAAATATTCATCCAGATAAACTACAGAATAGTGATTGCTTTTCTTGTTTCCTGAACTGGGATCGAATAATAACTGACCTTTAAATTTATCAAATGGGATGCTTAGAGCCATTGATCCTTTTATCACGCTATACTCGCCAAATAGTAGTATTTTAGAATTATATGCTGGTCCTTTTTCTAGTATCATAATTGCAGTTTTGTCGGTCCAGATCCTACTTTATCATGAATAACTGTATTGTTATTTGTAAACTTAAGAAGTGTAGAATTTATAAACATGTGCACCTCATCTTTATAAGCATGGGGATAAAGGAGGTGAATGTTTGGCCCGGCATCCAATGTAAAACAAACCGGCACTTTTGTATCGTTTCTATATTTCCAAATTTCATCGATTATGGAAACAGTATTTGGCTTCATTAACAGAAAATATGGAGAAGAAGTCATCATCATTGCATGCAAGGTTAATGCTTCTAACTCTACTATTTCTATAAACTCAGTTAAATTGCCCGATTTTAATACTTGTAAAAGCTTCTTAATATTTGTGTTTGCTTGTTCAAATCTGGCTTCAGAAAATGGATTAGTATTCATTAATCCATGACCGACTGTACTTGAAACTTTTTTCTGTCCTGAGTCAACTATTAGGATTGAATCGTGGTAATTATTAAATATAGGATTAATGTCGTGTGATAGTTTTGATCCAAATAAATTTGATCCTCCATTGGTTTCTCCCCAACTAACAAGTCCGCCATACAATGATCTACAGGCACTTCCAGATCCAAGTCGGGCTACGTAGGATGCTTTTTGAAAGAATTCATCTTCGGTTGAAAAAGAATCGAAATTTTGATTCTCTATATCGCAAAGGCAAAGGGCAATGGCACTCATTCCTGATGCTGATGAAGCAATGCCGGCAGAGTGTGGGAAAGTGTTTTTAGAATATATTCTGATATCCAGTTGTTTAAGAAATGGGAATATATGTTTTATGCTGTTGAAGAACACAGAGATTTTTTCGGCAAACTTACTGTTCGGTATTCCATCTAAGAAAAAATCAAGACCACACTTATCATTGTTGCAGGGTGAGTATTCGATTGTTGTTTCCGTTTGTGATTTACTTAAAGTAAAGCTTATGGATGGGTTTGTAGGTATTTGCACCCCCTGTTTCCCCCAATATTTAACCAGAGCAATATTTGACGGGCTGCTCCAGCCTACTTTCCCTGTTGGTACGTTTTTGAAAATTAGATTTGGATTATTGTAATTCACGTATTATTTTTTTTTGAACTTGTTATTTCGACTGAAACCTGACTTAGGAGGGTAAACGGAGAAATCTCACAATGTTTATAAATATGGGATTTCTCCGCTCGTCCACTATGGTTTCCTCGGCCGAAATGACAGCAAGTATAATTTTGGTGTAAAGATATTAATTTTTGTTGCCTGATATTAGTATATCGGTTTACTTCCCTATCTTTACGACAAAACCACATTGATCGACATGGAAAAACTAAAAATAGGCTTCAATAAGCTGCTGTTTTTTCTTTTAAAACCCTTTATGCTTGCACTTTATTTATGGGCAATTGTTTGGTATTTTGTACCTAATTATTTTGAAAAATATAAAACTGAGATAGTTGAAACCGAGCCATTACAGGAGAATTCAAAACTGTATTATCACGATTTGGATGGAGATGGTATAAGTGAAAATGTTCGATCATTAAATAATCAAGGAGGAGAAACACCGGCAATATTATACTTTGATAAGAATGGCAGTATAATTAATCAATGGAACTTAAGAGGAAAGAGATTGTTAAATCAGAAATTATTTTTTGGTGATTACAATCATAACGGTTACAAAGAAGTTTACTGTATTACAAGAGTTGGCGACTCACTATTTCTAAATGCGAAAGAGTTATTGTTTGCAAATGGGTTGGAATTTGAGAACAGATTTATTTGCCAAACAAAAATGTTCAAAGGTGATAATGTAGATACGTTTATAATAGATGCCAGAACGATGGATGTGAATAATGACCGCAAGGATGAATTCGTTTTTACTCTGTGGAGTGGTTTCTCAAATTACCCAAGAAATACTTTTGTGTATGACATTACCAACGGTATAGTTACTAAATCTCCGTTAAGTGCATCCGGCTTTACTATGAGATTGCAGTTTATGGATATTAATGGCGATGGAGTTGATGAGATTACTGGTAATATAAATGCTGTTGATAATATTCATTATGAAATGCCTTACACTGATAGCTGTTCGTGGCTGATGGTACTAAACCTGGCAGATAGTTTGAGTTTTCTTTTCCCTCCAATTAAGTATGAAGGTGTGTTTGGTGGTTTATCTCCTGTTTTTTATACTATTGAAGGGGAAAAATACATTGTTACTACTTTTTCTTGTGGATCTGCAGGAAATGAAACCAATGGAAATGTGCTGCAAATATTTAATAGCAATGGTAATTTGATAAATAAAAGACTAGTGCCTATTGATGAGTATGGAGTACTTACTATAATCAACCCCTTGAATGGAGATAAAAAAAATATTTACTTGATTAACGAACATGGTGTAGTATTTACTTCAGATATATCCCAAAATATTCATCTGCTAAGCAATCCTAATATTGAAGGTCTAATTATCAATATGAATAAGAGTTCACGTTTGGATATAGATGGTAATGGAGAAAATGAAATTTTGTTTATTGCAACAAGGCCTTCGCCTGACAAACTAATCATTTATCGTTCAAATCTAGAAGAATCAACTTTTATTGATTTGCCTGAGTCAAAACAAACATTGGATTGGCATGTTACATTAAAACAAAATCCTGGTAAATCACCTGTAATTATTCTTCAGGCCGAAAGCATTATCTATTATATTCAATACAGCAAATCAAAATATTATTTATTGAAATACCCTGCATATGTGGGGGTTTATTTTCTTCTTTTTGTTATTTTTTGGCTTCTGCAAAAGGGGCAGAATAAACTTGCACAGCAGAGGTTTGAGACTGAAAGACATTTGATAAGGCAGCAACTGGCTATTTCAAAAAACCAACTTGAGCCACATTTTATGCTGAATACTTTAAACAATATTGGTTATATGTTTTCTAAAGAAAATAAAGATGATGCCCAATATTATTTTGGAAGATTTGCATCGCTTATCCATCGAGGATTAAAGTATGCAGATCAGGTTGAGACCAGCTTACATGAAGAATTGGAGTTTGTTAGGGATTATCTAATACTCCAAAAACAGCGTTTTGAGGATGATCTGGAAACTACCATCGAAGCAGAAGATGAGATTGACCTCAACACAATTAAAATACCCCATTCACTTATTTTTACTTTTGTAGAGAATGCTGTTAAACATGGTCTAAGGCATAAGTCTGATAATAGGAAGCTTAGTATATACATCAGTAAGTCAAAAAGCAAAATCGAAATTGTTATTACCGATAATGGTATTGGAAGAAAGCAATCCAAAGTTATGAAAACTACAGGAACTGGTAAAGGCCTTGGTATTGTTGCCAATATTGTTGAGGGTTACAATAAGCTATACAGTCATTCGATTTCTTATGTTGTTAAGGATTTGGTTGATGGTAGTGGGAAAGGTGTTGGGACTGAGGTGAGGGTGGTGGTGTAATGATAATGTTGTTATTTGTTATTTGTGGTTTGATTATTTTTATTTCATTTGATAAGTAATTTGTATGAAAACAGTAAGTTATTAATATACTGCGATTTACAAAGCTTTGTCATTGGTAACGACATGGAGAATCCTTTTCAAAAGAACCATGGTAAATTAGATTCTTCAATATCGCTCAGTTACACTAACATACTCATTATTGCAATTTCTTAATAAATTGCTGAGATATTGAACTGCTCATTCCCACCAATTTAATTACAAATACACCTTGAGTGATTTTTGGTAAATCAATTTCTAATACCTGTTCTCCTTGTTGAATTATTTTCTCCACCTGGCAATGAA
>JABMPH010000394.1 GCA_013203805.1 Bacteroidota bacterium
CTATTAATGACCACCAATGACTATTAATGACCACCAATGACTATTAATGACCACCAATGATAATCAATGACTATAAATAATAATTACCCCCGCCCATGAATAAAATAACCCAACTATTTAACATCACCTACCCCATAATCCAGGGAGGCATGATATGGTGCAGCGGATGGAAGCTAGCTTCTGCCGTTAGCAATGCCGGTGGATTAGGACTAATTGGTGCTGGTAGTATGCATCCGGAAATTCTAAAGGAGCACATCCAAAAATGTAAGTTGGCAACAAATAATCCCTTCGGAGTAAATGTTCCTTTGTTATATCCCCAAACGGATGAAATTATAGATATTATTATCAAAGAAGGAGTTAAAATTGTCTTCACTTCTGCTGGTAACCCGGCTAGTTACACATCTGTTTTAAAAGAAAATGGCATTACGGTGGCCCATGTAGTTGCCAATACAAAGTTTGCGTTAAAGGCACAAGCGGCCGGAGTGGATGCTATTGTTGCTGAAGGTTTTGAAGCTGGAGGTCATAATGGTTATGAAGAAACAACCACATTGGTATTGATACCTATGCTAAAGCAAATTATTGATATCCCAATTATTGCTGCTGGTGGTATTGGTTCAGGACAAGCCATATATGCAGCGATGGCATTGGGAGCTGAAGGCGTTCAGATAGGAAGCTTATTTGCCAGTGCATTTGAATCATCAGCTCACAAAAATTTTAAAAATGCTATAATTAACTCAACAGATGGAAGCACCTATCTTACTTTAAAAAAGTTGGTCCCAGTTAGATTAATACGTAATGAGTTTTTTAATAGGGTTCATCTAGCTGGTTTAGATGGGAAAAGCAAGGAAGAGCTTGCTGAAATACTAGGGCATGGAAGAGCCAAATTAGGAATGTTTGAAGGTGATACAATTGAAGGTGAGCTGGAAATAGGACAGGTGGCATCTACAATTAAGCAAATTAAAACTGTCGCCGAAATTTTTACAACACTGCGGCATGAGTTTAATATCACATCCAAAAATATGACTAACAGAATTACTTTTTAAGTAATCATACGATATTAATAAGTTTCTGAAAGCTAAAAACCAACTGATTAGTGGCATTGCAATTTAGAATCATTTTTAGAAATAAATTAGCTAAGTTTGTACCAAAACAACCAAATAAATTACCGACATGAATTTTGACTTTACCGAAGAGCAATTAATGATTAAGCAAGCAGCCCGTGATTTTGCACAACGTGAACTAATTTTGGACGTATTGGAAAGAGACGAAAAATCTATCTTCCCTACCCAGCACATAAAAAAATTAGCCGAATTAGGGTTTATGGGAATGATGGTTGATCCGGAATATGGGGGAAGTGGTATGGATACTGTTTCCTATGTTCTAGCGATGGAAGAAATATCAAAAATTGACGCATCTGTCAGCGTAATAATGTCAGTTAATAATTCATTGGTTTGTTATGGTTTAAATAGGTTTGGCAATGAAGATCAAAAACAAAATTATTTAATCCCATTGGCAAGTGGTGAAGTAATAGGAGCTTTCTTATTATCAGAACCCGAGGCTGGTTCGGATGCAACACATCAACATACCACGGCCGAAGATAAAGGAGATCATTATTTAATTAATGGAACCAAGAACTGGATAACAAGTGCCAACTCTGCATCCACATACATAGTTATAGCTCAAACTCATCCCGACAAAAAACATCGAGGAATAAATGCTTTTATAGTTGATAGAAATTCTCCTGGTATCACTCTTGGGCCTCATGAGGATAAAATGGGAATGCGAAGTTCCGACACTCATTCGGTAATGTTTAGCGATGTTGTTGTGCCAAAGGAAAATAGAATTGGTGAGGATGGATTTGGATTTAAATTTGCAATGATGGTGCTTGAAGCAGGCCGAATAGGAATTGCCTCTCAGGCATTGGGTTTGGCAAGCGGAGCAATGGAAAGAGCTGCCGCTTACGCCAAAGAACGTAAAGCTTTTGGAACTGAAATAGCAAATCATCAGGCAATCGCATTTAAACTTTCTGATATGTCAGTTAAAGTCGAAAATGCTCGTAATCTTTGTTTGAAAGCCGCATGGCTTAAAGATAACCATAAACCAATTACCTTAGCTAGTGCCATGGCTAAACAATATGCAGCCGACATAGCAATGGAGGTTACAACAGAAGCTGTTCAAATACATGGTGGCTATGGTTATGTTAAGGAGTATCATGTTGAAAGATTAATGCGAGAAGCAAAACTTACTCAAATATATGAAGGTACTTCTGAGGTTCAAAAAATAGTTATATCTAGGGATCTGCTTAAGGGATAGTGCCCTTGTGACAAAAACATCATTGTTTTATAGTAGTTAATATTTGTCAACATGAATACAGGCGACCGCTTTATTG
This sequence comes from Bacteroidota bacterium, assembly GCA_013203805.1. Lineage (GTDB taxonomy): Bacteria > Bacteroidota > Bacteroidia > Bacteroidales > F082. The sequence continues at coordinate 2,390 of JABMPH010000394.1, forward strand.
AAAAAAACAAAGAGGGGAACACCCCATGGGTGCACAAAGAAGCTGACTTTAATCTTGTTAACATGGTTGAAAACTGGCCAATCAACCCATGCCGTACTTTAGAATTAGGATGCGGAACAGGTACCGATGCCATTTGGCTTGCTGAAAATGGATTCGAAGTTACGGCAATTGACGGTTCACCAATTGCCATTGATATCGCCAAAAAAGCCGCTCAGGAGAATAATATTGATTGTAACTTTAAAGTAATTGATTTTGTTTCAGATGAAATGAAAGAAAGTCCGTATGATTTTATTTTCGATCGTGGATTTTTTCACTCATTTGATACGGATTCCGATCGCAAATTAATTGCCGAAAAGGCTGCAGGCTTGCTTTCGGAAAGAGGAATGTGGCTTACTTTAATGGCTAATGCTGATGCTCCGCCACGCGATTCCGGACCACCGATGCGGTCTGCCAGAAGCATTGTTGATGCCGTTGAGCCATTTTTTAAAATACTCACCCTAACGGTAAGTTATTTTGGAAATGAACAGGATGATCCACCAAGAATTTGGGTTTGTTTGATGCGTAAACGTTAATGCGAAAGTGATTTAGGTTCTATTGTTTCCTTAAATAGAAGGTTTAATCACCACAATGCTATATGTTTCTTTGTGAAAATACAAAATCAACTTCTGATAAGATTCATAAGCCATTTTCCTATTCAAACAAATATGAAAAGATATATTATGCATGCATTGTAATTTTGTAATTGTTTTTTTACGAAATTTGTTGTTTCTTTAATCCAAATTTGAATTTAAATCACTCAAAAATAAAATACTGACTATGAAAATACTAGTTTTAATTAGTAATGTCCCCGACACTACAACTAAAATACGTTTCACGGGCGACAATACCTCTTTTGATGATGCAGGTGTTCAGTGGATAATTAATCCATGGGATGAACTTGCTCTAACACGTGCTATGGAGCTTAAAGAAGCTGGTGGTGTGGATACTATTACTGTGGCTAATGTTGGTGAAAAATCAACCGAGCCAACTCTAAGAAAAGCTCTAGCAGTAGGCGCTGATGATGCCATAAGAATTGATGCTCCAGCAAATGATGCATTTTTTGTTGCAGCACAATTAGCTAAGGTTGCAAAGGGTTACGACCTTATACTTGCCGGTATCGAGGCATCGGATTATAACGGCAATGCTGTTGGTGGAATGCTTGCTGAGATTCTTGATTTTAACTCTGTATCGGCTGTTTCCGGGATTCATATTGAAGGAGATAGTTTTAAAGTCAATCGTGAAATTGATGGCGGGTCACAAGTACTAACAATTAGTGGCCCACTTGTAGCAATTGTACAAAAAGGAATAGCTAAAGAACCTAGAATTCCGGCAATGCGTGGAATTATGATGGCGCGAAAAAAACCTTTAGTTGTTGCTCCTCCTGTTGATGCGCATGAGAAAACTCAATTCGTAAACTTTGAGTTACCTCCACCAAAAGCTGCATGTAAAATGGTAGATGAAGATAATGCAAAAGAGATCATTACATTACTTCATGAGGAAGCTAAAGTGCTATAGATTGTTCGATTGCTCGATGGTTCAATTGCTCTATTGCTATTACTGTAAAAAAGCAAAAAGTAATTAAGATGGAAACAGATTTTTTAAATGTCAATAAAATAGATGCTTATAATAGATCGTTTGATTTATCTAATAAAATACACCAACATTAAACTTAAATATTAACGCATAGCAACAATCGAACAATGCAACAATCGAATACAATAAAATAAAAACTTAAAAAATAATAATTATGTCAATACTAATATATACTGAAAACTGGGATGGTAAGTTTAAGAAATTAAGTTTTGAGTTAGTTTCATATGCAACTGCAATCGCCAAAGAAATTGGATCTTCTGTTACTGCCCTTTCAATTGGCAATGTTTCTGATGAAGAATTAGCTAACCTTGGGAACTATGGGGCAAATAAAATTTTAACTGTAAACGATGACAGGTTTCGCTCACTTGACAATCGTGCCTTAGCAAAAGCGGTAGTTGCTGCAGCCCAAAATGAGACTGCAAAAATTGTCATATTTGCAAATAATAATCTTGGAAAAGCAATTGCCCCAAGAGTATCTGTGGTACTTCAGGCTGGTCTTGTTGGCGGAGTAACGGCTCTTCCTGTAACTCTTGATCCTTTTGTTGTAAAGAAAAAGGTGTTTACAGGTAAAGCATTTGCCAATGTGAAATTTGATACTGATGTTAAGGTAATAACATTAGCACAAAACTCATATGATCTTGTTGAAACTGAAAATAATGCCACTATTGAAGCATTTAACCCAGATGTTGCGGATAGTGTTTTTGCAACTTCAGTGAGTGAAACTAATAAAGTCACAGGTCAGGTTCTTCTATCGGATGCTGAAATAGTAATTTCAGGTGGCCGTGGAATGAAGAGTGGTGATAACTGGGGAGGACTTGAAGAACTTGCCGATTTATTAAGTGCTGGAATGGCATGTTCAAGGCCTGTTTCCGATGAAGGATGGCGCCCTCATAGCGAACATGTTGGACAAACAGGGAAAATTATTGCTCCAAATTTATATTTTGCATTCGGTATTTCGGGAGCTATTCAACACCTGGGTGGGGTAAGCTCATCAAAAATAATTGTAGCAATTAATAAGGATGCAGAAGCACCAATTTTTGAAACAGCTGATTATGGAATTATTGGGGATGTTAACAAAGTTATACCCCAGTTAATAGAGGGTGTTAAGGAAATGTAAGATTTTTATGAAATAACATATGCAATATGATTAAAAACCTGATTACAATAGTGGTCAGGTTTTTTTAATTATCTAAATTTGACACTTTAAAATTACTACCATGATAGAGATTTACCATAACCCAAGGTGTAGCAAGTCACGGGCTGGATTAAAGTACGTGCAGGAACGTACCGAAGATTATAGTATAATTGAGTATTTAAAGAATCCTTTGGATGTGGAGGAAATTAAATTATTACTCATGAAATTAAATTTTAAACCACATGATCTGGTTCGTACCCAAGAGGCAATATATAAGTCAGATTATAAAGGAAAAAATTTTACAGATGAAGAGTGGATAAAGCTAATGATCGAAAACCCCAAATTGATAAAGCGACCAATTGTAGTAAAGGGTAATAAAGCTATTTGGGGAGTGCCTGTAGAAACACTATCAGTTTTGTTTTAGAAAAAAACATTAATAAATATATACAAGTGAGAAAAGTGATATAACGCTTCATAGCTATAAGTTTAAGTATGAAAAATAATATTACCTCATTAAACCATTAATCAAAGTACAATGAAATATAGAATCGAACACGACACAATGGGCGACGTACAAGTTCCTGCCGAAAAGTATTGGGGAGCCCAAACTCAACGATCAAAAATGAATTTTCAGATTGGTCCTGAGGGATCAATGCCCGAAGAAATTATTGTTGCATTTGCATATTTAAAAAAAGCTGCTGCAATAACAAACGCCGAGCTAGGAGTTCTTCCAAAAGAAAAGTCGGATTTAATAGGCAAAGCATGTGACGAAATACTTGAAGGAAAACTGGAAGGTAATTTCCCTCTTGTTATATGGCAAACCGGATCGGGTACTCAGTCGAATATGAACATGAATGAGGTCATAGCAAATCGTGGTCATGTAATTAATGGTGGTGCTTTAGGAGATATTAAAAAAGATCTTCATCCAAATGATGATGTAAATAAATCTCAATCATCTAACGATACATTTCCAACGGCTATGCATATTGCAGCCTATAAGCTTATTGTTGAAAATACTATTCCTGGTGTGGAGATGCTTAGGGATGCATTAGATGAAAAAGCAAAAGAGTTTAAAAATGTGGTTAAAACCGGACGTACCCATTTAATGGATGCAACACCGCTTACTCTTGGACAGGAATTTTCAGGTTATGTAGCACAATTAAACTTTGGTTTGGCAGCACTTTCAAATACGTTACCACATTTGTCGGAGTTAGCACTTGGAGGAACCGCTGTTGGAACTGGATTAAATACGCCACCTAATTATGATGTTATGGTTGCGTCACAAATTGCAACATTAACAGGTCATCCATTTATTACTGCACAAAATAAATTTGAAGCTTTATCAGCTCATGACGCAATAGTGGAAACATCGGGTGCTTTAAAGCAGTTGGCTGTAAGCTTGATGCATATAGGTAATAATATACGCATGTTGGCTTCCGGCCCTCGGTGCAGTATTGGCGAAATTCAATTGCCCGCAAATGAACCGGGCTCTAGTATTATGCCAGGGAAAGTTAATCCAACTCAAAACGAGGCAATTACAATGGTTTGCGCTCAGGTTATAGGTAATGATGCAGCAATAACCATAGGTGGAATGCAAGGGCATTTTCAATTAAATGTATTCAAACCTGTTATGATTTCTAATCTACTTCAGTCAGCACGATTATTAGGTGATGCGTGTGTATCATTTACTAAAAATGCTGTTGTGGGAATTGAACCAAATCATGCTGTGGTTCAGGAAAAACTAGAAAACTCATTGATGCTTGTTACGGCTTTAAACACACATATTGGTTACGAAAAGGCTGCAAAAATTGCGAAGAAAGCTCATGCTGAGGGAACAACTTTGCGAGAAGCAACACTTGCTCTTGGATATCTTGATGATGATAAGTTTACCGAATTAGTCGATCCAGCTAAGATGATTTAATTTTAAATTTAGAAAAGGCGTAGATTATTTCTACGCTTTTTCTTTTTCACTAAATTCGTTCACTATGGAAAAACCAATAATTGTTCAAAAAAAGTCATTAAAACTGGAAATGGATCCGGGAACTTATATGTGGTGTGCATGTGGCAGGAGTAATAACCAGCCTTTTTGTGATGGATCACATAAGGGTACCGGATTTAAACCTGAAAAAGTGATGATTACTGAAAAGAAGATCGTCCCCTGGTGTATGTGCAGATATAGTGAGAAAGGTGCCATATGTGATAACAAACACAGAGAACTCTAAGATACCAACAGAAAGTTACTTCCTTCTGTAAATCCTTTTTTAGATAAGAAAACTTTAGTTTGCTCTCTTGCCTCTATTTGCTTAATATAGGTAAGGACAAAAATTTTATCAGGTGATGGAATATCTTTAAAATAATAGACCTCAAGGTCAAGCTGTCTCTTATTGTTTTTTGTGTCGATATAACAGCAAATTTCTATATCATGTTCCTCGAGTAATTTTGCCCTTCTTCTGGAAATTTTACTTGCGCCCCAAATGGCTACCTTCGGATGATGTGGATTATGTTCCTTAAGCCACTTTGCCAAATAATATGTTTTAATCTTATAGAATGACTTGTCGCTATATATTGAATCAGTACGTGAGATTCTGGTATCGGAATCATACCAATCAAGTAATACTTTATTAATCTTTCCAATTTTAACACCATTATCAAGCCACCTTAACCACATTTCATAATCTTCCGGGAAATCGCCATGCAAATACATTCCATTTTCGGTAGCAACTTTCCTACGCCACACGGCAGTTGGATTTACAATTGGGAGTTCTATAAATCTATTATAGTAAATATCATCAAATGTGATCAATGAATTACTCCAGTCTACAAATCTTGCCATACCACCTGTAAAATCTGAATGACTTATGTGTTTAACTAAAGTTCCTACTGCTCCATAATCTGAATTATTATTTAAAAACTCGAGTTGCATTTCCAATCTTTCGGGGTGTGAAAAATCATCAGAATCCATCCGGGCAATAAATTCCCCCTTGCAATTTTCCCAACCTTTGTTAGAGGCAAACATTACTCCCTGTCTTGTTTCCTTAATTAGCTTAAAACGACAATCACCATCAACGAAGGCTTGAGCAATAGTTGAGCTATTATCGGTTGAGTTATTATCAATTAATATGCATTCAAAATCTGTAAAAGTTTGGCCTAGAATACTTTTTATTGCTCGACTTATGGTATTTTCTGCATTGTAGAATGGAAGAATTACTGATATCTTGGGTTGCTTTACTGACATGTTAGTTTTTTACTTTTAACACATCCGCAGGTATAGTATGTAGGTTTTTCAATCGATAAACAAATACTCTTTTTGCGATATTTCCACCTCTGATTATTTGAATAGTATCTGCAGGAATTACTTGCTCAAAATGAGTATAAAAAATACTGTCAGGTTTATGAAACTCTCTACTATCAGTTAAATAATATGCATCCATTCCTAATGTGAATCCTCCCTGCTCATTATTAATCCATGCATATTTATGAATATCACTCAGTTTCCCAAGTCCAAAACTCCGTAGTCCTGCAGGTGTTGCAGCATAATAATCAAAGTTGGCTAGAGGAAACCAATTATCACCGATTAGAATACTTTTTTCTGACATCAAACCAAGGTCAACATCTCGTTTATGTATTTGTTTAAAACTTTCTCCAGCCTGACTATATCCGAACAAGTCAAGCGATGGATCTTTTTTTCCTTTACGATTATATTCTTGAGTATTATCCAACGGAAATAATCCCATATTTATTTGAGCTAAACCAAGTGTTATCGTTAAGACAATCAAGCCCAAAGAAAACAAAATTACTGTAGGTATCCTCTTTGTTTTACTAGAATATTTTTGCGCCACAAAAACAGCTGCTATGGGAATTAAGGTTGTGAAACCAGGCGCGGTCCAATGTGGAAGTGTTCGCCTGAAAAGTGAAAATATCAGAAAAGTGATTATTATAGGTATTCCTGATAGTAATATTATCCTTATAGAACTTTTTTTAATATCAAGTTTTCCATTAATTGCAGCAACTATGCCAATAATAATTAGCACATAATTAATGGGGTTGTTATATAGTATCTCGCCTATTAGTTCATTAAAAAAATAATCAAAGTCAAATGAATACCCACTCATATCAACTCTTTGGGTGTGAAATGAAAAACTAATAAAATCATTTTGAATATTCCAAATTAGTATTGGTAATGATATTATTGTTGTGATAAGAATTGATATATATAACCACTTGCTTTTAAGCCATTCGCGATTATAAATCAGTATATACAAACCAATTCCAAACCATAAAAAAACAGTTGTGTATTTGGATAATATTCCAAGTCCTATAATTGCACCCACTTTCAACATATTAATACCCGACATTGGTAAATTTGGACAACTGGGAACAGTTTTAATCATCAGATAAACTGCCCAAAGCCAAAATAAGCTTTGAGGTGTATCTGGTAAAATAAATACTCCGGTAATTATTGTTGAATATATTGAAGCAGTATATAATAGAGAGGCATAATAACCTGTTCGTGAGTCGCTAATCTCTTTACCGATATTGAATATTATCCAAAGATTAATAGCTCCTGTAATTACAGATCCCAGTCTTAGGAAAAACTCACTTTGAAATAATAAATTAATAGTTGTTAATTGCATAAAAAGGCCAACCATTATTGGATGATCGAAATGCGACCAGTCGGGATAAAGCGCATAAAGACGGTAATAAACCTCATCATTTCCAAGCTCAAGAAATCCGGCTAACAGCCCTCTAATTATTGTGGATATCACAATAAGGTATATCACATAATTAGTGTATTTCTTATTATTATTCATACAGCTAATTCTTCCTTTTGGCTTTTATTAATCTTGCAACCAAGTAGGCCAATGTGAGTGCAATAAGGAAATAAATAATTCTTAATCGCATCGTTGCTGATTTATCTATTTCAGCAGTTTTAAGAGTTTGGGGAGATTCACCACTATATCGTATAACTGGATTAAGATACATTACAGAATTATCATAAAAAGTAATTTCTGTTCTCAAGTATGGATCATCATTATTAATAACATACATTGCAACATTATTATTGGGAATTGCCTTTTTAACAATCCCGTTATTCCCTATAAACCTTATTTCAGACGCAATAGTATCCACTTTAACAGTCAGTGTATCATAATTCAAAATAGCCGACAGGAGCTTGGGTATATTTTTCGATCTTTCAACCTTTGTCAGCATCGGTTCATCATCATGTCTAATAAAATCCATTCCATATGCAGCACCATTCTCTAAATTCATCATTATAGATTCCCTATTAATATTAGGTGAATTTATCATGGTAAACCTTCTTCCCACATGGTTACTATTTGTAACATCATGTGCATCATCGTTACCAATAATATAGGCTACCTGCCCTGATGAAAGGGCAGCATCCCAGTGTTTTAGAGATACTCTTACATTGTTAAGTACTTCAATTCCATCGTAATTTGTCAAGTACTTCATATCATCAACCGAATAACCATTTCTAAGAAGTGGATGCGCCAAAACAACTAATCTGGAATGTTCCTTTAACTGGTCGAGCACCCATTGTTTCATACTCAAAGTTTGTCCGAACATTAAATCAACCCATAGTACCTTATCGGCATCGATACACACCTGATGGGTTTTAAATATATTGTAACCATGCTCATAAGTAGGAATAAAAGCAGGATTATCCTTGCCAAAATAATTTATTTTTTGATAGTCAGAAGTTGCAACATGGTCGAACCCCAGAATCCCATATATGCTATCAATAAGCTCATTAGTATTTTTGCGTCCATCTGTAATTCCAAGCCATGCTTTGGATTGTACCTGAAAATTATACTTTTTCCAATTTGAAGAATCAACAGTTTGATATGGGTTATAGAGTTTGTTGCCAGTAAAAGGCACAGGCCCTGAAAATTTATAAATAGGCGAAAGTAAATAGTACATTATCAGCATTCCGATGATAACTATAAACACGTATAGTATGAACCGCCATGTAAAGCGAAGTAGTTTTTTCATATTTTTAAAATTGTTGCAAAATTATAAAAATACATGTCATGCATTAATTTAGTTGCTTTCTTTAAGAATTTCTTATTTACAAACCTATTCATTTATGTTAATGATGGTAACTATCCATATGAAATCAACTTAAAATCAAGAAAAGGCATTGGAATAATTCCTCATTTTGGAAAAATTACTATATTTGTACTATAAAAATACTCAAATCCATCAACTCTTAAAACATTCCAGATGAACTACTTTAAGCTGTTTATAGTTGAAGATGATCCATTTTATGGTGAATTATTAAAGAGACATCTACTATTAAACCCAGATAATGATGTCTTTCTTTTTAAGGATGGTAAAGAATGCCTTGATAACCTGCATCTTAATCCTGATTTAATATCCTTAGATTACAGGTTGCCTGATTTATCAGGATACGAGGTTATGAAAAAAGTCCACATGGATTATCCAGATCTGCCCATTGTAATTGTATCTGGTCAGGAAGATGTGAAAACTGCGCTTGACTTACTTAAGGAAGGAGCCTACGATTACTTTGTTAAGGATAATGATACCAAAGATCGACTTTGGAACCTAATTAATAAGCTTCGCGAAAAGGACAGGTTAATAACCGAAATTGATGTCCTTAAAGAGGAAGTTGGCAAAAAGTATAATTTCAATAATATAAAGGGCAATAGTCAAGAAATAAAGGATATTTTTAGATTATTGGATAAAGCCCTTAAGACAAGAATAACAGTATCGATATCCGGTGAAACAGGAACAGGAAAAGAGTTAGTCGCAAAAGCAATTCATTATAACTCAAGTAGAAGTAAAACTCCTTTTGTTGCAGTAAATGTTGCTGCGATTCCGTCCGAACTTATTGAAAGCGAAATGTTTGGATATGAGAAAGGCGCCTTTACGGGAGCTGCAACTCGTAAGATTGGAAAATTTGAACAGGCCAATAAAGGGACTTTGTTTTTAGATGAGATTGGAGAAATGAATCTCAATATGCAAGCTAAATTGTTACGAGTTTTGCAAGAAAAAGAGTTAACAAGAGTTGGCGGAAATGATGTAATACCCTTAGATTCACGTATTATAGTATCAACAAATAGAAATTTAGCTGATGAAGTTAAAAAAGGAGCCTTTAGGGAGGATTTATATTATCGCTTATTGGGTTTGCCAATTGAGCTTCCCCCACTTCGATCCAGAGGAAACGACATAATATTTCTGGCTAAATTTTTCATAGATGAGTTTTGCAAAGAAAATGAAATAGGGACAAAAAAAATATCATCCGAAGCACAGGATAAATTAATGAAATATAATTATCCTGGAAATGTAAGAGAGCTGAAAGCCATTATTGAGTTAGCAGTTGTTATGGCTGATGGAGATGAAATAAGTGTGGATGATATAAATTTCAGTTCATCGGATACATTATCAAATTTCCTTATTGATGAGTGTAGCCTTTCGGAATATAACAGGCGTATAATTAAATACTTTTTAGAAAAATATGATAATAATGTTGTGCTTGCTGCCAAGAAGTTAGATATAGGTAAATCAACAATTTATCGCATGATAAAGAACAATGAATTATAGGATTATGGAGGAGGTTAAAAAACCGTACAGTATTGAAAAACTTTCTCAATATGTTGGTGGTGATCCCAAACAAATCGATGAAATGATAGTTCTGTTTTTGGATACAGTACCACCTGAAATTATTCAATTAAGCCAATTAACGAAACAGGAGAAATGGCCTGAGGTTTATAAATTAGCTCATCGAATAAAGCCTTCATTTGAGGTTTTTGCAATGGATGATATATTGGAAGATATAAAAAAGATTGAGCATCTTGCAAGAGAAAATAATGTTGAGGGAAGCCTAAGTTACTATATACAGCAATTATCAAATAAATTTTTAGGTGTTACCAAATTACTCAAGCAAGAGTTGTAACAGAAACAACTTGCTTTTACACAAAGCCTTATAAATAAATATTTTTTTAATCCAAAGGGTTACTAACCAAATAAAAATTAACAACAAACCTCAAGTTTATTCTATTATAATTATTCATAGAATATATTTATAAATTTGCCCATTGTTTTTTCGCCCAAATGAAAAAAATATTAGTTATAACATATTCTCAGTCAGGTCAGTTAGATGAAATTGTTTCAAATATCACGAAACACTTTCCCAGCGAAATTCAGATACATCACGAGAAGTTGATTCCTGTACCATCCTTCCCTTTTCCTTGGAAAGGTATTTCGTTTTATGATGCAATGCCCGAATGTGTGGAGATGATACCTGCTAAGATTGAGCCGGTATCTTTTAATCCAAACGAAGAATATGATCTGATTATACTTGGATATCCAATCTGGTTTTTATCGCCTCCTATTCCATTAACAACTTTTCTAAAATCAAACGAAGCCAAAAAAGTTATGAACGGCAAACCTGTTCTAACAATAATCGGAGCTCGTAATATGTGGGTGATGGCTCAGGAAGATATTAAGAAAATGATTCTGGAAAATGGAGGTATATTAAGGGGTAATATTGCATTATGCGATAAACACAATAACCTTATAAGTGTAATTACCATAATTTATTGGATGACAACTGGAAAGAAGGAGAAATTTTTAGAAATTTTTCCATTGCCCGGAATTTCTAGGTATGATATAGATAATGTAAATCGTTTCTCACAAGTTATTGCTTATGCAGTTATCAAAAATTCTTTCGAAACATTACATGATCAGTTATTAGTGCTTAAATCTGTAGAATTATCGCCAAATGTTGTCTCTACTGAGGAAAAGGGAAAGAAAATATTTGGTGCGTGGGCGAAATTAATCCTAAAAAAAGGAGGGCCTGGATCATCGGAAAGAGTTGGCCGTTTAAAAATGTTCCGAGGGTATCTGTTGTTTGTTATTTTTGTGGTTTCACCAATAGTATCACTGTTTTTTTATATCACATGGCCTTTGCTTTTTATTAGGATTCGGAAAAAAATGAAATATTACAGTGGAGTTGATTTAAAAGTAAAGAAGTAATGAGTAGTGTTTATATAAACAGAATAGAAAAGTATATGCCTAATGATCCTGTTTCCAATGATGAAATGGAGGAAAGATTAGGTTTAATAAATGGTAATGTTTCCAAGAGCAGAAGATTAATTCTAAGGAATAATGGCATTAAGAATAGATATTATGCTTTGGATAAACAAGGAAATATCACTCATAGTAATGCTAAACTAGCCTCACTTGCTGTAAAAAAACTATTAGATAATGACATATCAATAAGTGATATTGAATTACTCACATCCGGAACATCTTCTCCCGATGCTATTCAGCCTGCACATGCGTTATTGATACATGGCGAAATCGGGGGCGATCATAATCTTGAGGCTATGTCGGCACATGGAACCTGTAACGCAGGAATGTTGTCCCTCAAGTATGCCTATCTCTCCATTCTATCGGGCCAGGTTAACAATGCTATTAATGTAGCTTCCGAGAATTTGTCATCATGGATGCTCGCACAAAATTACCAGTGCGAGATAGATAAGCGAAAAGAAATTGAAGAAAATCCATACATTGCTTTTGAAAAAGATTTTCTTAGATGGATGTTATCTGACGGGGCCGTAGCAAGTTTAGTTCAAAATCAACCAAATATTGTTGGGCTATCACTTAAGATAGAATGGATTGATGTTATATCATTTGCGAATGAATTAGAAACATGTATGTATTCAGGATGTGTTAAAAAAGATGATGGAACCATAGCTGGATGGAAGGAACTTTCATCGGAAGAACAACAGATCACATCTGTTTTTACCCTAAAGCAGGATGCGAAATTATTACAGCAACATGTTATAAAAAAGGGGATAGAGCACCTTAAACGGATTATTTCCAGAAGAGATTTTGATGTAAACTCAATAGATTATTTTTTACCCCATCTATCATCAATGTTCTTTAAAAAACAAGCAATTGATGGGTTTATAGCCGAAGGAATAAACATTCCGGAGCATAAATGGTTCATGAATCTAACTAGAATAGGTAATGTTGGAGCCGCTTCCGGAATGCTGATGGTTGAAGAGCTTTTTAATTCAGGTAAACTTAAAACGGGGGATAAACTATTGATGATGATACCTGAAAGCGCTCGCTTTTCATATACTTATGCACTTCTAACAGTAGTTTGATGTTGATGCTTCTAATTTGTATTTTGAATGGTTATTCATATATAGCTTAATAATTATGATTGCTGATAAAAACACGGTAAAAAAACTTATTCCTCAGGATTATCCTATGATAATGGTTGATGGATTATTGAGCAATGACGACGATTCAACAATTTCGTCGCTAACATTATCGAAAGATAATATTTTTTGTGGTGGAGGTTTTTTTCATGAGCCCGGTTTAATCGAAAATATTGCACAAACCGCAGCCTTAAGATCAGGTTATATGGCGTTCAGAAGTAAGGAAATTCCAAAAGTTGGATATATTGGGTCAGTAAAAAAAATGGCCATATATAATCTTCCTTACGATAATGATACTCTTACAACAAAAGTATCAGTTATTACTCAATTAATGAATGTATTAATTATTAAAGGCGAGGTTAGAGTTGACTCAAAACTTATGGCCGAAGGTGAGATGAATATTTTTCTAAATAATTAACTAATGAAGACTACTGACGTTCCTCAGGACGATGCAAATATGTTACAAGGTAAATTAAAAGAACCTCTTTATTCACTTGATGAAGATGGAAACTTCACAACTATACTATCTGTAGGATGGGATCCAAAAAATGAAGTAATGCAAGAAGCCTGGGATAATGTGAATATGAAAATTGAACAGGCGAAACAAGATGTAGTATCAGGTAAATTAAGCCCTATTGCTTATTATATTGAAAAGAATATTATGGATGTTGGGCTGGTTGCAAGCTATATGGGGATTTGGAAATTCCGTGTAAAAAGACATCTTAAGCCAAAATATTTTAATAAAATGAGTAAAGATATACTCGAAAAATATGCAAAAGTATTTGATATCACAGTTGAGCAATTAGTAAATATTGAACAATAACCAATTATCATTAACAACCTGTGACTAATTACTAATTAACCAATGACCAACAAAAAAACAGACATAGAATTAAAGTTCAATCACAAACAATCGGCCCATTGCGAAAATGGTGCGGTATCTAATTTACTAAGATATTACGGTATTGAGTTAAGTGAGCCAATGGTTTTTGGAATTGGATCCGGGCTCTTTTTTTCACATATGCCTTTCCTTAAGGTTGGTGGTATTCCGGTTACATCTTTCAGGCCGTTGCCCGGAATAATATTCAAGCGCACTGCCAGGCGACTTGGTATTAAGTTTGAAAAGCATAAGTATTCTAAACCTGCCACAGCAATGGATGCCTTGGATGAAAATCTTAAAAAGGGAATCCCAACAGGAATGTTAGTTGGAGTTTATCATCTAACTTATTTCCCCGATCCATATAGATTTCATTTTAATGCTCATAATATTGTTGTTTTTGGTAAGAAAGAAAATAACTATTTGATTAGTGATCCTGTAATGGAAGGTCATGAAAAGTTAACCTATGATGAGCTATTGAGAGTGAGATATGCAAAAGGTACTTTCGCTCCCCGGGGACACATGTATTGGGCTTCAAAAATACCGGAAAAGATAGACTTGGAGGGAGCCATAATAAAAGGGATAAAGCATACATGTAAAGATATGCTGACAATACCAATCCCTATGTTTGGTGTTAAAGGGATTAGATTTTTATCTAAAAAAGTAAGAAACTATCCTGCAAAGCTTGGTGCAAGAAAAGCTGCATCTTACACCGGACAAATTGTTAGAGCTCAGGAGGAAATTGGCACAGGAGGCGCAGGATTCAGATATATGTATGGAGCGTTTTTGCAGGAAGCTTCTGTTATACTTAAAAACGATGAATTGAAGAAATTGTCATATGAGCTAGCCGAAATTGGCGACCTTTGGCGTGAGTTTGCTGTAATTACCGGACGAATTGTTAAAAATCGTAATAAAGCAGATGAAAGCTATGATAAAGCTGCAAACTTATTATTAGTAATTGCCGACAGGGAAGAATCTTTTTTCAAAAAACTTAAAAACAGTATTACTTAGTACCTATGAATCTTGCCATTGAAGTATTAAACCTCACAAAACGATATCGCAACACTAATACATTAGCTGTTGATAATATAAGTTTGACGGTTGAAACAGGTGAAATATTTGGATTACTGGGGCCAAATGGCGCAGGTAAAACAACAACAATATCAATACTTTGTAGTTTGTTGCAGGGAACTTCTGGAGATGTTATTATTAATGGAATGAACCTAAAATCTCATTCCAATGAAATAAAAAAAATTATTGGAGTTGTTCCTCAAGATATTGCTCTGTTTCCTAACCTTACAGCTTTTGAGAATCTTCGATTTTTTGGAAATATGTATGGTTTAAAGGGAGCAATTCTAGAGAATAGAATATTTGAACTACTTGAAATTTTCGGGCTGGCACAAAAGGCAAAACAAAAACTAAAGACATATTCCGGGGGTATGAACCGCAGAGTGAATCTAATTGCCGGAATCCTACACACACCAAAAATACTTTTCCTTGATGAGCCAACTGTAGGCATAGATGTTCAATCACGTACTGTTATTATGGAATATTTGATAAGGCTAAAGGAAAATGGAATGACGATTATTTATTCTTCTCACCATATGGAGGAAGCTGAAAAGTTTTGCTCAAGGGTAGCTATAGTTGATATGGGGAAAATAATAATTGTTGGCACACCTGAAGATCTAATTAAGAATCACAATAATTGTGAAACTCTGGAAGATATTTTTATAGAAAAAACAGGGAGGAGTTTGCGTGATTAAAAATGACAAAAGACTAATAATGGGATCCGATAACTCCAAAAACAGAAACGAAATTTCAGTATAGCAATATAATTTGCCATGTTAAAATATATAGCATCAACAATTAAGGACTTAAAACTACTCTCAAGAGATAGAGCAGGGTTAGCCATGTTGTTTGTTATGCCTTTGGCATTAATTATAATAATGACATTACTTCAGGATTCTACTTTTAAAGTTCTTGAAGAAAGAAAACTCCCACTATTGGTATTAAATATGGATAAAGATACCTTCGGAATAAATATTGTGGAGGGTTTAAAAACATCGAAATTTTTTAAAGTTGTTGATCAGGATGGAGATAATGCAGATGCAGTCAATAATCTGAAATCCAGGGTTTCAAAGGGAGAATTTCAAATAGGTATAGTTGTAAATAAAAATGCAACTGAACTTCTTCGGAATAATATTAAATACAATATTGTTCAGCAATTACCCGACGAGGATTCGTTGGTTTTTGGAGATATTGCGATTAAATTAGAATCTACTGCAAAAATTGAAATTTATTTCGATCCGATAACGAAAAATTCTTTTAAGCAGTCGATTACCAGTGCATTAAATGAGTTTTCGTCTGGAGTAGAGGCAAAGGTGTTGTTTGGAGTTTATTCATCATTGCTAAAAAAACTACTGGGGATGGAAATGAAAAACAAGGGAGGTTTAGATAAACTAGTTGACATAGAAACAATGTATGCTAGTAGTGATGATACTATTGTTATCCCAAATTCAGTTCAGCATAATGTACCTGCATGGACAATTTTTGCCATGTTTTTTATTGTTATCCCACTTGCAGGCAATATAATTAAAGAAAGAGAAAGCGGAATTTCAAAACGACTGAGTGTAATTGCCGACTCAAATATGCCTATTATACTGGGGAAAGTAACCACATATTTTTTTGTGGGAATAATTCAGGCAATTTCAATGCTTGCCGTTGGAGTTTGGATTCTTCCTTTGCTTGGATTACCTCAACTAATTATCGGTGATAATTACATTGCATTGATAATATTAACAGCTGCAGTTTCATTGGCGGCTTCCGGATATGGTGTTGTTATAGGATCAATAGCTACATCTCAGGAACAATCTTCAATATTTGGATCAATTTCAGTTGTAATACTTGCCGCAATTGGTGGAATTTGGGTGCCTGTATTTATGATGACAGACTTAATGCAAAAAGTAAGTATGCTATCACCATTAAACTGGGCGTTGGTTGGATATTACGATGTTCTCCTGCGTAATGCCAATATTTTTGGTATACTTCATTTAGTAATTGCGTTAATTTCTTTTTTTCTTTTATGCATCGGTATTTCATGGTTCTATAACAGAAAAAGAAGTTGAAAATATAAAATCAATTAAGGCTTACATACAAAACATTTATCCCCAAAAATATTGTAACAAATTACAAATAGAACCCAACTTCAAAATTAAACCTGGGTCTTAATAGGTCTTTATCAGAGGGTAGAATATCAGGTGGGTCGATTTCATTTTCATTGTCGGAGCTATATTCATATTCCGTATAATTTCGGTAGATATATATTGTACCAACTAAACATTAGAATTGCCGTTAACAGCTTTTTCACTTTAAGTGATTTCGGGTTGTTAGATACCAAAATTAATTCATTTTCAATCTAAAGTCAAATTCCATACTTTTGCAGCCTATTGTAAAAACCAATGAGTAATATACTAAAAGACAGAACAGAGGTTAAAGTTCGTTTCGGTGAAGTGGATTCCATGGGAATTGTATGGCATGGTAACTATGTAAAATATATTGAAGAAGGACGCGAATCATTTGGTAAAAGATACGGTATTTCATATCTTGATATTTATGCCAACGACGTTATGGCTCCGGTTGTTAACATGAATATTGATTTTAAAAAGCAGGTTCAATATGGAGATATCCTAATTGTTGAAACCGAATTCATAGATAGCCCCGCTGCTAAGATAATTTTCAAATTCAGAATTTTTAGAAAATCGGATAATGAGCTGGTTGCCACTGCCGAAAGTACACAGGTGTTTATCGATTTGAATAGAGAAATGATTTTGTATCCTCCTCAGTTTGTACTGGACTGGAAAAAGAAAGTAGGACTTATAAATTAATTATTAATGAGCTTTTTCCTTGCCGATAATATAATTTCATCTCTGGGTTTTAATACAAGAGAAACCTTCTCATCGCTACTCTCAGGCGAAATAGGAATTAAACAAATAGATAATAAAGAATATTATCCTGAACCATTTCCTGCTTCAATGATAGATGAGAACAGGCTTAATGTTGAATTTAAAAGAGTAGCAGAAAAATATTCTAATACTTCCGATCACACAAAGCTTGAAAAAATGCTTATTGTATCAATTGATGAAGCATTATCAAGTACCAACGTTAATATTTTTTCTACAAAAACCGCAATCATATTATCAACTACAAAAGGAAATATCAATTTACTGGCATCCAATGAGAAGGATTTATTTGAAACAGATAGAGTACTGTTATGGAAACTAGGTGATGTTATTCGGGACTTTTTTGAAAACCCCAACCAAACCATTGTAATTTCAAACGCATGTATTTCAGGAGTCCTTGCAATTAATACTGCAGCAATGTATATAAATTCGGGCTTGTACGATAATGTTGTGGTTACAGGTGGCGATATTGTAAGTAGATTTGTTGTAAGTGGGTTTATGTCGTTTTTGTCGTTGAGCCCAACCGCTTGCAAACCCTTTGATGAAAAAAGAGATGGTTTATCGCTGGGAGAGGCTGCTGCTACAATAATTCTTGGTTACAGCACGGATGATGAACAAAAATTAGTTTTTAAAGGTGGAGCATCTGCCAATGATGCAAATCATATCTCTGGTCCATCACGCAATGGAGAGGGGTCTTACATTGCCATTAAAAAGGCTATTATCGAAGCAAAAATATCTACTACTGATATTGATCATATTTCAGCCCATGGCACCGCAACACCATATAACGATGAAATGGAGAATATAGCAATTGATCGACATAATCTTTGTGCCGCTCCAGTTAACAGCATAAAAGGTTATTTAGGCCATACTCTTGGTGCTGCTGGTATTGTTGAAACTGCGATTCTCCTTGAAGAGATGAGACAGAATACCATATTAAAAACAGCAGGATTTAATAATCTTGGAGTTAGTAAACCAATTTTTGTAACCGATAGAATTATCAAAAAAGATCTGAAATGCTGTTTAAAAATGGCCTCGGGTTTTGGAGGGAGTAATGCTGCATTAATAATCACTAAAACAGAAAGTTAGTATGGTTAATTTGAAAATAAGCAGATATTGTCATATTAAGGATAATAAAGTGTTTATTGATGGAAAGTTGATTTTTGAGGATAGAGATGTTGCCGGACTAAAGCCGTTTTCTAAATCACTATATCGTTTTCTTGCACCATCTTATAATAAATTTTTTAAGATGGATGAAATTAGCAGGCTTGGATTTTTAGCGGCAGAAGTGTTGTTGAGGGATTTTGACTTATCAGGTTATAATCCTGATGAAATTTCAGTAATACTATCCAATTCAGAGTCAACATTAATTACTGATCAAAATCACCAAATTACTATCAACGATTTCGATAACTTTTTCCCAAGCCCATCCGTATTTGTATATACGCTCCCCAATATTATGATTGGAGAAATTTCGATTAGACATAAGTTTAGAGGAGAAAATGCTTTTTTTATTGTTGAAAATTTTAGTGCAGATTTAATTGCCAATCATATCAATAACTTATTTTTGACGAATAAATCAAAAGTATTTGTTGGAGGTTGGGCAAATCAATCAAATGACAACTATGAAGCCTTTGGATACTTGGCTTCTGATAAAGGGCATTTGCAACACAATGCGTTGGAAATAAAAAGTTTGTATAATAATAAGATTGAATATTGAGATGGAAGAACTTATTGAACAATTAAAAGTGCAGATCATAGAGCAGTTGAACCTTGAGGATATGGAGCCCGATGATATTAATCCTGAAGAACCTCTCTTTGGCGAAGGGCTTGGATTAGATTCAATCGATGCACTTGAATTAATAGTACTTCTTGAAAAGGAATATGGTATAAAGATTCAGAATCCCAAGGATGGTCAAAAAATATTCTTCTCTCTAAAAACAATGGCTGAATTCATTCAGGAGAACCAAAAATAATGACCAGGGTTGTTGTAACAGGGATAGGGATAATTAGTTCCATTGGTAATAATCTACAGGAAACCTACAAATCACTTATTGAAAAAAGAAGTGGTATCAGTAATATTGAAATACTTGATACCAGGCATAAAGGTGATTTCTTGGTGGGAGAAGTTAAATTATCCCATGAGCAGTTAATAGAAATAGCCAATGTTAATCCAAATTTACCCTGGACCAGAACAGCTTTGTTAGGAGTAATTGCAGCAAAACAGGCAATTGATGACTCAGAAATAAATAATAAAAAAAATATAGCCCTTGTTTCTGCAAGTACAGTAGGAGGGATGGATCGTAGTGAGTTGTATTATAAAGATTTTCTAGGGGAAGCTAATCACAAAGATTTTATTGATAGTCACCACGCCGGAAACAGCACAGAAATGATTGCTGATCAATGTGGTATAGATGGGCTAATCACCACTATAAGTACGGCCTGTTCATCATCTTTAAACAGTATTATGTTTGGGGCTAGGCTTATTAAAAATGGCATTACAAAATCGGCTATTGTGGGTGGTACCGATGCCCTCTCAAAATTCACGATAAATGGTTTCAATACCCTAATGATTCTTGATAAGGAACTTTGCCGACCAATGGATAATTCACGAATGGGGTTGAACCTTGGGGAAGGAGCTGCATATCTTGTGCTGGAAGAAATGGAATCAGCAATTTCATCAGGTAAAAATATTTATGCTGAAGTCAGTGGATATGCAAATTCAAATGATGCCCATCACCAAACGGCTTCTTCTGAAAATGGAGAAGGACCATTTCTTGCAATGAAAGGGGCATTGGATTGTGCAAATCTAAATCCCATGGATATTGATTACATTAATGTACATGGAACAGGCACCGATAATAATGATCTAACTGAGGGCAGGGCATTATTGAGATTATTTGGAGAAAACATCCCTCCGTTTAGTTCCACTAAAGCATATACCGGACATACTCTTGGAGCATCCGGCGTAATCGAATCGGTTATTTCCATATTGGCACTAAAAAACAAATTTATCCCTCCTAACATTAATTTTAATAAACCGATTGAAGAAATTGGAATAAGTCCGGTTTCAAAATTAATGAAGTTAGATAATTTCGATCATGTACTTACAAATTCATTTGGTTTTGGTGGTAATGATTCATCGGTTATTTTTTCGGCTATTAGCAACAATGATTTTACAGATAGTACAAAGAATAAATCGAACAAACTTAAACCGGCATATATTGTTGGTTTAGCAAGTGCTTCGCCACAAAATACACTTCAATGTGATACTTTTCTTGAGGAAATATTGGAAACTAATGATCGATTTCTACAGATTCAGCATCCCAATTATCGAGATTTTATAAATCCTAAGTTGTTACGAAGGATGAGTAAGATAGTTCGCATGGGTATAGTTTCAGCTTCCTTAGCAATGAAAGATGCCAATATTGAAAATCCCGATGCGATATTAACAGGAACGGGAATGGGGTGTCAGGAGGACACTGAAAAATTCTTGAACTCATTGATTGATAACAATGAAGAGCTACTAACACCTACTTCCTTTATCCAGTCAACGCATAATACCGTGGGAGGTTCCATAGCACTTGGTATTCAAAACCATAACTATAATCTAACTTACGTACATCGAACTTTTAGTTTTGAAAGTGCACTACTCGATAGCCTTCAGCTACTAAATGAAAACAATGCAAAAAATATACTTCTGGGTGGGTTTGACGAAATTACTGAAGAAAGTTGGTTGATTAAAACAAAGATCAATCATTATAAGTCGAAACCCGAAAATAACCTAGAAGTATATGAAAGTGATCAAATAGGTTCCCAAGCCGGCGAAGGAAGTTCGTTTTTTGTGGTTTCGAACGAAAAGACGAAGAATACTTACGCCAAAGTACTTGGAGTGGAAATGTTTTTCAAACCAAATAATCAAACCCTAATTGAAGATAAAATTTCAAATTTTCTCTTATCTCATTCAATAACTATTCGTGATATAGATCTTGTTATACTTGGGTATAATGGTGATAAGGAATTTGATCGAATATATTCTGATCTACAAGATGGTTTATTCTCAAATATAGCAATAGCCCACTACAAACATCTATGTGGTGAATATGATACATCATCTGCATTTGCCACATGGTTAGCTGCTAAAATTATTAAGGAAAATAAAATTCCGAGTACCTTATTAAGAAAAGGAAACAATAAAGGTGCGATCAGAAATGTTCTTATTTACAACCATTTCAGAAATATAAACCATAGTTTAATTCTATTAAGTAACTGATGCTGATAAAGGATTTCTATAAGGTAGTTGAGGTAGTTATTGATGAATTAAATATAGTTGCTACCATCAATCTAAATACAAACCATGAGGTTTATAAAGGACATTTTCCAAACCAACCAGTTGTGCCTGGAGTAATTCAATTGCAAATCATAAAGGAGATTCTGGAAAACCATATTGATAGGAAACTCTTAATGAGCGATCTGATTCAAGTTAAATACCTTATCCCCATTGTTCCATACAATCATCCTCAATTACTGATCAGTATATCACAAAAAAATACCGATGAAAAATCAATTAGGATTGATGCTTCCATCGGTATTGATGATATTGTTTTTACGAAAGCTAAACTAGCTTTTGAGTTTTAACGAGTTATCTCGCAAACTCTCACTAAAATACCTTTTTCTTAATAAGAAGCTGTCCAAATTCTTTGGCAGCTTTTGCATATGCTTCAGCAATCCTACTTCCAGTGTCAAAGTCAGTTCCAAAAATCATCTTACCTGGGGATTTTAATATTGTAAATGTTGCTAGTATATTATCAGGCTTGTCAATTTCAAAAAATGTTATTTCCAGATTTATGGATGCATTTTTTCGAGAAACTCCAACATTGTAGCCAGGCTCAATAAATGTTGTAACAACCTTCATCTCATATATGGCCTTCTTGTTATTCTCTTTTACGCTAATACCCTCTTCATTAAGCACATCATTAATAAGCTCAATAAATTTTGGATAATAATTTTTTGATGGATCAGCTTTCCACGATTTAACCCATTTTTCACCAGCCCCGGCTTCCTTGTCGTTGGCCTTGTCCATTTTCACTTCAATATACTTTTCCTGAGTATACTTACCCACTTTTAGATCAGGAGCTTGTTCAAAACTAACACTTAGCTCTGTTTGTCCTTTAAGGAATGCTAATTTTCCATTTGTTTGTTTTATTTTCTGTGCATTTACGCATAACCCAAAAACAAGTAAGGTTGTTATTAGAATAGTTTTTTTCATTAAAAAGATTTTTGATTAATATTACAGCTAATGTAATTTATATTTTACATAGAAAAAGTAATCTTCAATAATTAATTAATATTTGTCATTAAAATTAAAGCAGAATCATAAGAGTAACCACATTACTTGATATTGAAGTAATATGTTTTAGTAAAAATGGATATTCACGAAACATAATAAAAAATAATAGTTTTTCATGAGTTATAATTAATTTTCATACATTTGATAATTATTATACATAAAACACCATGAAAAATAATCATTTTTCACATAAAATAACTACATTTCATAATAGGAATACCACTGAACCTGGAATGATAGTTGGGTATGGTGCTTTAATTAGCGCATTTGAAATTGCTGTACCATTACCAGAAAGATTAGCAATAATTAGTGAAAAACATAAACGAATTACATTAGATCAGTGGGAGGTGTTTACTCCACGTCATATGCCTGAAGATACACTTGCTGGTCATTTAATATTTGCACTTAAGTACGAGGGAGTAGACCTGTACATACTTAAAGAAGTTTTCAAAGCTGTTGAAGAAAAAGAAATACAGGAACTTGTTAATGCCGAACCCACAGGCCAGTACACACGAAGAATTTGGTTTTTTTACGAGTGGCTAATGGAAAAGCAGCTTAGTATCACAGATCTTAAAACAGGTAATTATGTAGATGTTCTGGACGAAAAACTTCAATATCCCGGCCCCTCTGAAAATTCACCAAGGCACCGGA
>JABMPH010000395.1 GCA_013203805.1 Bacteroidota bacterium
CATAATGACTAAATCTAACATGTTTAATTCAATAAAACCTCAATGCATAATGCAACGGAAAAGTTAAGCCTAGATTAGAATGTGCCAAAATAATTAATTATAAGCATAGAAATTCATAGAATAAACTGATGTAGCCATAGAAAAAGATGTTTTCCCTATTATTCTACGATTTTAAGATTATGGGCTATTAAAGCATTTAAAGCTGTGTTGAAGAATTCTACAGGAGCATAAAGTGTATTACCTGTACATGAGTAACCAATGATATCACCTTGAGAATTTACTAATCTAGAAATATTAGATGAATATACATTATCGTATGCTATTTCAATATTGTCGTTATCAAGTATTACTAGTTTTATTTCAGTATCTTGGTTTAATCTAAATATGTTCTTTGAAATGATTTTTAAAGTATAATCACATGTAATGGAACCTCCCCAACCAAATAAATTTTGCCAATAATCGTCATAAGAATAATTATTGAATTTGATAAATATGTTTACAGAATCCATGTATGGTCCGGCCACATTAAATTCTTTTACTTTATTTCTCATTTTATTTGTAGAAATTTTAAAATCGATAAACGTAAATATTAATCCTGATGATCCTAATAAAATACAAATAGTAACTGTCATCATTAATATCTTTGAATACCTATGTATGCTTTTTGTCTGATTTGTTTGTTTTTTGTTCATTGATTTCTCCTACCTTTACTTTTTATAAAATGCGGTGTAATAGTTTGTTTCGCGCATCCTGTCCCAAACATTCCTAGCAACATGATTTAGGAATTGCGTAAAACATAAGAATCAATTATTTAACCATCTACAATTCAGTTATATTAATTAAGTGCAATTAATTTTATTCGAAATTTGACAATGACATTTTGTGTCATATTTTTATCTACTAGTATGCCTTTTAATTGCTACTATAGTTTGCCAAATAAATACAATGAAAATTAAATAAAATATCAAACTAATAAATTCCATTCCATTTTTCAAAATTTTACTAAAAGGAATAATATTTTTTGAAATACTATTCAATAAGTTTGATATTTTTTCTATTATACTATTTACGCTTGGAGAAAATATATATATATAATTGTTTTCATAACCAAATATAACAAAAGAGTAAATAATGGATGCTACAAGCATAAAAATGACAGGTTTTAAATAACTTTGACCATAATCTGATATTTTTTCATTTAACCATAATAATAGTCTTTTTTGTTTTTGATCTTTCCATGACAATTCTTCTTTGTACTTTTGCATTTCATATACATAATATTTATTTGCTTCAATATGATTACCTATTTTATCAAAAGAATATTTAATAATTCTAAAGCTTTCTCTATTTGAATTATTATATGATATATAAGCATTTAAAAAATTTGGAGACTCTATGAGGTTAGTATTTTTAATATCAATTCCGTTGTAGAATTTTGTTCCTCTGAAGTTTGTTAAACCGTGAAATGTTGAATATGTAAATCGTGACAAATATTCTTTATCAGTGCTATCCTTAATTCCATATATACATTTTTCAAATCCAGCGAAATCGAAAAATTCACTTTTAGTAATATTAAATTTTTCAAATTTAGATTGAAACATATCTGCAGGTTTATAAAAGCTTGTATTAATCACAGTCAAATCTTTAACTATATTGTACTTAATACTCACCGTAGAGTCAAATGATGAAGAATCGATTATAATATTTTCAATATTATAATTATTCAATACAAATTCACTATTTATTACACAATGAGTAATTGCTAGGTTTCCTATACTCAATACATTTTTTGAGGTGTTATTAAATATTTTTGAATCAAAGGTGGTATGTTCAAAGTCAAGGTTTTTATTGAAAATACAATTATTAAATAGCTGATGATTAATAATAAGTGGATTTTCTCCATCCCAAGAAATACTCGCATTTTCACTAAACTTACAATCTTGATAAATCACGTCTTTTACATTACCTAATATTTCTGCATCAGTAATATATTGACTATCGAAAAAACACAATCCTGATAAAACACCTGTGTTTTTTTTAATTCAATACCATTACCTTTAAATTGACAATAGTTAAAGTGAATCTTTCCAATTTTTCGTAATACTTTTTGGTAATCAAAGGTATCTCTACTATCTCTACATGGAAACGAAATTCTTGTTAATACAATTGTTTTTGTTAAAAAATATTCTGCTATACGCCCAATATCTATGTCACTTTTTAGAAAATTTAACAACAAGTCAGGATCGTGTTCTATGTTACCAGAACTTTCCAACTTATCGATAATATATTCTATTAACTCATCTCTAAATGTAACTAAAATTCTACCGTCATGAAAATCACTCTGGTAATCTGATTTTTCATTGTGCAGAGAACATTTGCTTCCTGCATCATAGACATCATTCTTACAATCATTATTGTTACACATAGCCATAATCTATTAATTTACATATGTCATTAATAAAATACCTCTTAATTAAAAATAATATATACAAAATTTTATACATTTTCTTCAATCGAAATCAGAATCAGGGGAGAACTAAAGAGATGATCCACAATGCTATAAATATTCTAAATATTGAGAATTGAAGTAAAATAGAATCCCAAGTATTATCACTACCCACTTCAAGAACTTACTATATAAATTTTAGTTAGGTAATGCGAGTCCTTTCTTAAACAATAAACTTGTTATTCAATAGGGAAATCATACAATGGGAATTGAACAATTTATAAAATCAATAGGCAATAATAATCTCCATAAAGTAAAACAAGTAATACAAAATAGTAAATATATGATCGAAGAATCTTTTGAGGGACATACTCCTTTATGGTTTGCAGTGAAATATAAAAATATCGAGATAGTAAAAACCCTTTTATATGCTGGAGCTAATGTGAATGCAAAATCAAAACCATGGGGTGACTACCCAGGGGGAAGTACCGCTTTAATGGTTGCTTCATATATCGGCAACATGGAAACAATCATTGTACTTTTAAATGCAGGGGCTGATGTAAATGCAACAGAGATTAGTGGTACTACAGCCCTGAGATATGCTTATTTAAGCGATAATCGAGACGTTATGGAATTGCTTAAAAATCATGGCGCAATAGATCCTCAAGTCGATGCTCTTCTAAATGTGGGAGTATATATTAAATGAGCACCAGAACATCTTTCTTTGTTGATAGTGAAAGTAGAAAACATAAGATTATCATCATGTTTTTTTATCTAGATCATTTCCTGAATTCGATCTGCATTGGTTTGTAGGATATCTATATAATTTGATGATTGTTGAGCTTTCTTTTGTGACATTCAGATGAGTCAATTGAGTAATTATCTTTATTATCTCATACCACTATCAATTGCAATTGTTTTATGCTCTAACCGACTTTCAGCATCATAAACATGAGTTAGTTCTTTATTATTATCCCATTTTAAACAGAGATTAAAGTAATCATTCTTATTAAGCATTTCTATCGCACAATCTTGAGTACAAAATGACCACGAACTTGAGTTTTTATCAATATTATAATCGCTATTGTATAGACCAAAGGCTATACTACCCTTTTTGTAATATACAAAACTTATAATATTAAATTGATCCATTGCCTCTTCTGACAACCACATTGGATTTCCATTATGGAAAGAGTATTTTATATCCACTTTTAGAAATACATGAGTGTTTGAGAATTGAAAATTATCCTCATGGTTTAATTCATTCATCTTTGTATTGCACAAATCACAGCACTGGAATGTTGGTGAACCATCTAAATTTGGAAATTTTCTAGTAACCACTTGCTATACCCATAAATCTTTAGTTCAGTGACTATTCATTAATGATTGTAGGACTCTGTAATATAAAAAATATATATATAAGTATCACACGCCTCTTTTAACTGTCCCTCTTTTGGAATTTCTTTGTGATATTCATCCAGTAGCATCACCCCTCTGTATTCAATAAATGCATCAATTATTACTCCAGCAACATAATTTGATTCTACTTTCCACAATTGCCTCAATCTATTCGCTTTGGATCCACCAGTATATTCATAATTATCATCGTATATATCTAAATGAGCATGTTCTAAAATAAATTTTTGAAAAGTACGGTTTGAAAAATCTAATACATATCCTGAACCCATTTGCAGGTATTTCTCTAAATGTAATTTGTCTATACCTGATAAATCTGACATTTAATCGCCTAACATTGTTAATACGTGGTTTCGGACGAATAAATACAAAACTACCGTCGGTTCTCTTGTTTATATCGGTACATAAAGACTTTTTCATAGGGCGTATAGTTATAGAATATCCTCTATATGGTTTGATTAAACACGTTCAATGTGATAATCTCAATTAAAAGGCTATTCGATATAATTAATTCAGATTTAGACATTCTACTTCAAGTTCATTTCTTTCAAAATCTATTGTAGAATAATCTGCATCTGAAAATGACATACTATAATTTATATCAACAACATGTCCCCTGTCTTCATCATAATCAATGGTTATTTTTTTGATCAATCGTTTCAATATTATAGGATATGAGTTAGTTGAGTAATCTGTTTTATTGATTAACTAAGGATTGTATATATTACGTAATAACTGCACTTAGCTTGATCTTTATATTATCAAATATATTAGATATAGATATAAAATGATTATTGTGATTCACCCTTATAAACTGCCGACGCAGTGAGTGACCC